>JAACDT010000107.1 GCA_009936885.1 Alphaproteobacteria bacterium | reverse complement strand
ATGCTTGCAATGGGCGCGTGTTATGCAGGTGGATATATAAAAGTTCAGCCAGAGGCCGCTAATCCAGATATTCAAGCCTTGCTGTTATTATTTAGCACTGAAGATTTGGGCGGTGTGCCACATAAATTTGATGGGGTTACGGTTAATGTAGCCTTGATGCGCCCTGAAAGCCGGGGTTATGTTAAAGCAATCGATAGACATATTTCAACACCGCCGATAATTCAGCCAAATTATCTAGAGGCTAAATCAGATCGCGATACTCTGGTGGCAGGGATGAATGAAATACGCAGAATAATAAAGCAGCCTGCATTATCAGACAATATCCTTACAGAATATAGTCCTACAGCAGAAATACAAAGCTATGATGATTGTTTGGATTTTATTTGCAAGCGGGCAAGAACTTCTTATCATCCTGTTGGAACATGTAAAATGGGTCAGGATAAAATGTCGGTTGTAGATGAAAAATTACGGGTAAAAAATATTTCTAGTTTGCGTGTAGTTGATGCTTCAATTATGCCAACTATTACATCTGGAAATACAAATGCACCGACAATTATGATTGCCGAGAAGGCTGCAGATATGATTTTATCTGATTATAGAGTTTGAATAAGGCAAAGAGTTGGATGCTTTTATAGCTTTCATATTCAATAAAGGAGTACCAAATGCAAAAACGCCAATTGGGAGAATTAGCTGTATCAGAAATTGGTCTTGGATGCATGGGAATGTCTGCTGTTTATGGTGAGAGAGATGATGCAGAGTCAATTGCAACCTTACATCAGTCAATTGAATTTGGATGCACATTTCTCGATAGTTCTGATGCATATGGAAATGGACTAAATGAGGAATTATTAGCGAAAGCATTGGTGGGCAAAAGGGATAAAGTTATTTTAGCGACAAAATTTGGTAATCTCGGGATGATAAACCCAAAGACACCCGTTAATGGGCGACCAGAATATGTCCAGCAAGCTTGTGAAAAAAGTTTAAGTAGATTGAATACAGATGTAATAGACCTTTATTTTCAACATCGTGTTGACCCAGATGTACCTATCGAGGAGACGTTTGGTGCAATGTCTCTTTTGGTTGAACAGGGAAAAGTTAGATATCTTGGTATTTGTGAGGCCAGCCTTCAGACAATAAAAAAGGCACATGATACCCACCCTATCGTTGCTGTGCAGACTGAATATTCTTTATGGTCTCGAGAACCAGAGGAGAAATTAATTAATGCGCTAGCTGATTTAAATATTGGTTTTGTAAATTATTCACCAATGGGGAGAGGATTTTTAACAGGGACTATTTTATCATCGGAAGATTTAGCAGAAAATGACGGCAGAAAAAGGCACCCTAGGTTTGCTCCAGAAAACATGTCTAAGAATACATCGTTACTAGAGGTGTTGTCTGATATGGCAAAAAATAAAGAATGCACTATGGCGCAGATTGCTATTGCTTGGACAATGGCAAAGGCTGACCATATAGTTCCAATTCCTGGAACAAAAAAACGCACCTATCTTTCTGAAAATCTGGGGGCAGCTGATTTGAATTTATCCATTTCAGAAATAGAGTTGCTCGATGCTAACTTTCCGCTCGGAATTACTTCTGGCACGCGATATCCAGAAAAATTAATGGGGGGCTTGGGTATATAACCTCCATAATAAAGATATCTGCTGATAATTCAGATATAAGAATGAGTATGATTTAAGGCGAATAAGGTAGATAGTAGATAAGTGATTGAGGGATGAAAAATTGATGGAAATAGAGGGTTTTTTTGATTCGCAGACTAATACCATTAGCTATGTTGTAACAGATGTGAAGACTGCCCAATGTGCGGTTATTGATTCTGTGCTTGATTTTGATTATGCATCTGGAAAAATCGAATATAAAAATGCCGATAGCATCATATCCTATATAACCGAAAATAAGCTAACGCTTCAATGGCTGGTAGAAACACATGTTCATGCAGACCATCTGTCAGCTGCCCCATATATTCAAAAGCAATTAGGAGGCAAAATTGCGATTTCTAGGGAAATCATAAAGGTTCAAGACATTTTTGGGAAAATATTTAACGCTGGTACTGAGTTTGAACGCGATGGAAGCCAATTTGATTTGCTTCTTGGAGATAATGACAGCTATCAAATCGGTACACTTCAGGCAACCGCTATCCATACCCCTGGGCATACACCAGCATGCATGGCACATATAGTTGGTGATGCTGTCTTTGTGGGTGATACGTTATTTATGCCAGATGGCGGTACCGCACGGGCAGATTTTCCAGGTGGTGATGCACACATGCTATATAGATCAATTCAGAAAATATTATCGCTTCCAGATGAAACTAAATTATTTGTTTGTCATGATTATATGCCTAACGGCCGCCCTGTTTCATGGCAAACAACTATTGCTGAACAAAAATTGAGAAATATTCATATAGGCGGAAATATAACGGAAGCAGAGTTTGTTAAGCTAAGAGAGGAAAGAGATAAAACATTAAGCAGCCCAAAATTAATCATGCCATCAATTCGAGTTAATATGCGTGCAGGCAATATGCCGCCCTCTGAAGATAATGGAAGTACCTACTTAAAACTCCCTATTTCAGGATTGAAAGGCTAGTTTTTGAATATTTGTTGCTCAACAGCGCCACAAATTGCATGCCCTACAATCAAGTGGCCTTCTTGAATATGCGGTGTATGTTCAGATGGGATCTGAATTAGATAATCACACATATCATCCATCCTCCCCTTGCTAAACCCGGTCATTCCAACAACACATACATTCATTTTTTTTGCGGTCTCAATAGCCTTTAGAATATTCTCCGAATTGCCAGAGGTTGAATAGCAAAACAACAAATCACCTGACGCCCCTAGAGTTTCAATCTGTCTTGAAAAAAGATTTTCAAAGCCATAATCATTTCCAATAGCTGTCAATATGGAGCTGTCTGTTGTTAATGCAATTGCAGGCAGGCCGTCCCGATTGAATAAAAATCGGCTTACATATTCACCTGCCATATGCTGACAATCAGCAGCACTTCCGCCATTGCCAGCAAATAAAAGTTTTTTGCCCTTTTGAAGTCTGCTTACACATTCATCTGCAATATTTGTAACTTCAGACATTAATTGAGTGTCAGAACT
>JAACDT010000106.1 GCA_009936885.1 Alphaproteobacteria bacterium | reverse complement strand
GGGTGCTGCGGTTGGGAATGCTATAGATGGAAACAATGACAGTGGAACAACCTTGGGTGCAACCTATGGTGCTGCTGTGGGAGCTTCAGTTGCAGCTGAAAATGACGATCATGATAGGCTGTTTGTAAAGTTTGGCCCAACTGCAGTTGTGGATAAATGCTTAGCTAACCGAGGATATGCAATATTATCTAGAGAGGGTTATGGCGGTGGTTGATAAACCGCTTGAATGTCTCTAGAATATCCTGATTAGCATTGCCCTATCAAAGTTCTTATTTTCAGAAAATCACCTGACACTGCATATTACTTCCCCCACGGTATTCAGCTTAACCTTTTAAGTTGTCTGCCTAGCTTGGGTTTATTTATTCCTTCAAGTTTGGACAATCGCTTGTCCTCAACAAACAATCGCTTGTTATTACTGGATGTGTCATTTCTATTTCTGTTTGACAAACAGGTGTGTCGACATTAGATAATTGGTCAAATAGTGGTAATGAATATTGGTTCATGGGTCGCTTGTCCTTAACACAAGATGTTGATTTTAGGACTGCTACTCTGCTCTAATGCTTTTAAACCACTGTTTTTAAAAACTTTATTCCCCGGTAGCTCAGCGGTAGAGCAAGCGACTGTTAATCGCTTGGCCGGCGGTTCGAATCCGTCGCGGGGAGCCATTTTTTCTATCGGGTTTCTGAATTATGGTATTTCAAGAACAGTTTTTCCAATATATTATTGTTCTTTAAACATTTCTTGAGCCTGTTTAATTTTTGATAAATAAAATATTTTTGCTATCATGTGTTTTAACCCTCCTCTCTTAATATATCCAATAAGATTTTCAAAACATATTTTATCCTGATGGGTTGCCCCCATCAAGGTAAGGTCTTTTAAATATAATGTTCGTAAATCTAGTTCTATAATAGGTCCTGCTATTGCGCCTGATGCAACATATTTGCCCCCTGTCTTTAGTACGTTAAGCACAAACGGCCATATTGTTCCGGCTACCAAATCTACCACCATATCTATGAAATTTGGCTATATCTCATCTAAAAGATTACAGTCTCTGTCTATAACCCTGCCAGCAACAATCTCCGTTAATGCCCTCTGCTTTATTTATACTAACTTGTGCGATAATTTCTGCACCTCGCAACTATGCAAGTTGTATAGCTGCCGAACCTACCCCGCTAGATGCACCGTTAATTAAAACACGTTCTTTGCCAATAACTACTCTATGTAGCATATTTTCAGACGTCAAATAGGCGCATGGGTTTCAGGCAAGCTCTATATCGCTCCAGCTGTTCTTAATGGAATAAACCTCACTAGCGAGTGTGCTATTATATTGCGCAAATCCGCATCACATTCCGAACCCATTGTCCAACATTGAAACCGGCTTGAATTTTTTGGATCTTGCATCAAAGCGCTCGAAGGCACCGGCTTGCCAATTCTAGTTCTTTTGACATTACGGCCTACCTCTATAATATGTCCACACAAATCAGCACCTTGTATTCTTGGATACACAAGTGCAGCTAGCATACTTTGTTGAGGTTGAAGTTGATTTCAAACCCTCTCTGATACTAGAATTATTATCTGAGCTAGCAGATTTAAAGTACCATACAATCCGTGTGTCTATGTCTGTATTATTGGCACCTGCTGCTCGCACGCGAATCAGAACATCATCATTACCCCTTCTGGGAAATTCAGCATCATCTCTATAGCACAGCTTTTCTAAGCTAGCATGACCTACAAGCTGTACTGCATGCATTTTTTGGGATGCAAAACATTCATCTTAAACGTCTCCTAGCCTTAATTTTCAATTTAATAGGCACAATATTTTATAATCATCTGACGAGAATCGTAAACAGACCGAATTTCTATTAGCTCTTTTTTTAGAGAAGAACCGTTAATAATTTCACTAAATATTTTTATTTACAGGTCAGAAACAAAACGATTTTAGCCATTTTTATTACCTGTGTAATTTCCCTCAGAAGCGAGCACACTAACATAAAATAAGTGCGAATAATCGTAAGCTATTGTTTGTTAATAAATTGTTCACCAAGGCTCCCTATTATTTGGGGGAAAATCATAGGGATAGGAAGTCGACTATATGAAATATCTGTGTTTCTCAGGATTTAATTATGTTTAGTGAACAAAGAATTGGAAAAGTTTAATTTTGTTGTGTTTGACAAATAATGTTATTAAATAGAATTTCTTGGTTTTTTATAAACTCGAAGAAATATAAACAGGAGAAAAAAATATGAAAAAAATTACTTCGCTTTTAACAGGCGTAGCTTTTGCTGGGATTGCATTTGCAAACGCAGCATATGCGACCACATTGGAAGAGGTTCAATCACGAGGCGAACTTCGCTGTGGGGTAGACGGCGGTGTTGCGGGTTTCTCAGCACCTAACGACGCTGGTAAGATGGTTGGCATTGATGCATCTGTATGTGATGCAGTAGCGGCAGCTGTTTTCGGAGATGCCTCTAAAGTAACTTACATTCCGTTAACAGCGGCAGAGCGTTTTACAGCACTTACAGCTGGTGAAATTGACATGGTATCACGAAACACAACACACACATTGACCAGAGATGCGACTCTAGGTGTGAACTTTACCTATTATAATTTCATCGATGGCCAAGGTTTCATGGTAGCAAAAGATGCAGGTTTATCTTCTGTCAAAGATTTAGATGGTGCTAGCATCTGTGTGCAAACAGGCACAACAACAGAGCTTAACATGGCTGACTATTTCCGTAATGGAGGCATGGATTTCACACCTGTGGGTTATTCAACTTCTGTTCAGACAAGAGAAGGTTTAGAAGGCGGTGCATGTGATGCGCTTACGTCAGACGCATCACAACTAGCAGCTATCCGTTCTGAGACAGCAGATCCAAATGCATGGACAATGTTGCCTGAGATTATCTCGAAAGAACCGCTTGGCCCTGTTGTTCGTCAAGGTGATGACCAGTGGATGGATATCGTAGCTTGGACATTATACGCACTTATAAACGCAGAAGAGCTTGGTATCACTTCTGCTAACGTTGATGCAATGAAGGCAGACTCACCGAACCCAAGTGTTGGCAGAATTGTCGGAAGTGAAGGCGAAACAGGTGCAAACTTAGGTCTTTCTCAAGATTGGGCATATAATGCTATTAAACAAGTCGGTAACTATGGCGAGATCTACGAAAGAACTGTGGAGCCTCTTGGCATACCGAGAGCAGGTTCTGTAAATGATTTGTGGACACGCGGTGGTATTTTATACGCCCCACCAGTGAGATAAATATTTTATAGTTTTGGTCAGAGGGTCAACCTCTGACCATTCTTCAAATAGGTGAATAGTGAAATCTACTACGATACCGTTACACCGAAATCCTAAATTGCGCTCGTTTGTGGTTCAGGCATCGCTACTTCTGTTAGTAGCCTATGCTTTATTTTCTGTATATCAAACGACCGTCAGTAATTTAGAAGAACGCGGTATTAAGACAAGCACGAGTTTTTTTGATGAAGTGGCGCCTTTCAAGGTGGGATACAGCCCCTTCTTAGAATTTAAACTTGGCGAAACTACCTACATCGAGGTATTTTTTATAGGCGTATTAAATACGCTATTAGTTGCTGTTTTGGGCATTTTAGCAGCTACCGTCTTGGGCTTTTTTATAGGCATTATGAGAACCTCACAAAATTGGCTGGCATCAAAATGCGCCTTATTTTACGTTGAGACATTCAGAAACATGCCTCTTCTTCTTCAGATTATGTTCTGGAATTTTGCCATTTTTCTTGCATTTCTCCCACCCCCCAAACAATCAATTGAAATGGGAGTTTTTTTTCTAAATAGTAGAGGATTACATACTCCGGTTCCATTTATTGAAAATCATCTTTTATCAACAATTTGGTTTGGGGTTATTTTTGCTTCATTTGTAGGCACTTTTGTATTTGCAAAATGGTCTAAAAAACGTTTTGAGAGTACAGGCAAGTCACTTCCGGTATTTTTAATCTCGCTAAGTTCAATAATCACCGTCAGTTATATCACTTTTGTAATACTTGGAAGTCCTCTGGGGATTGATATTCCAGTCTTGGGTAAATTTAACTTTAAGGGTGGCGGTCAACTTCCGCTTCCCCTTTTCTCATTATGGTTTGCGCTAACAATTTACACATCTGCATTTATTGCAGAGAATGTGCGCGCTGGTATTTCCTCTATATCAAAGGGGCAAGTCGAGGCAGCACGTTCGATAGGATTAACCCGTACACAAATGGTTAAGATGATAATTCTGCCGCAAGCATTAAGAGTTGTAATACCGCCAACGATAAGCCAGTATTTAAATCTTACCAAAAATTCTTCATTGGCAATCGCTGTTGGATTTGAAGAGGTTGTGGCTGTTTGGGCTAATATTTCGCTTAATCAGACAGGTCAGGCATTGATAATCATCGCTATGACGATTGTATTCTATGAATGCTGTAGCCTGTTTACGTCTTTCATTTTGAATATTTATAACAAACGTGTACAGATTACAGAGCGGTAAATAATGGCTGATAGTACATTAAAATTGAAAAAATTACCTGACAGAGAACCCCCGGAAAACACCATTGGTTGGATTGCGTGGATACGAGATAACTTATTTAGCTCAGCTACAAATACGCTAACAACTCTTATATTCGTATATTTATTTTATCTTTATATACCGCCCTTTATCGAATGGGCGATTATAAATGCGAATATATCAGGAACAGACCGTTCTGTTTGTGATACAAATAAAAGCGGTGCATGCTGGACCTTCATTAAGATAAGATTAGAGCAGTTATTATTCGGGTTATATTTTGCATCTAATCCTGAGCAAACATGGCGCCCAATTGTTGCGTTTTCTGTTTTTGGAATGCTCATTATTCCATTAGTCATTGATAAAAC
Organism: Alphaproteobacteria bacterium; assembly: GCA_009936885.1. GTDB lineage: Bacteria > Pseudomonadota > Alphaproteobacteria > Puniceispirillales > Puniceispirillaceae > UBA5951. The sequence continues at coordinate 2,275 of JAACDT010000106.1, read as the reverse complement.
ACCGCACAAAAAATGGCTTCTTATCGCCCTGCTCACTCTCTATCCTTTATTGTTTATTTGTGTTGTTTATGGTGGCGTTTTTGGCATTCCGGTCTCTGATACAGGTCAATGGGGCGGACTTTTATTAACATTTGCACTTTCGTTCGTCGGTATTATCGTGGCTCTGCCTCTTGGTATATTGCTGGCACTTGGAAGGCGCTCTGAAATGCCCATCGTAAAAATGATGAGTGTTACTTATATCGAGTTCTGGAGAGGCACGCCTCTTATTACGATATTATTTATGGCATCTGTCATGCTTCCATTATTTTTTCCGTCAGGTGTTGATTTTGATAAAGTCGTAAGAGCGATGATTGGAATAACCTTGTTTCAATCCGCCTATACCGCCGAAGCTGTTCGGGGCGGATTACAAGCCATAGATAAAGGGCAAAATGAAGCAGCTATGGCGCTTGGCATGGGATATTGGCGTCGGACAATTCTGATAGTATTACCTCAGGCACTTAAAATTTCAATTCCATCTATTGTGAATACGTTTATTGCTCTTTTCAAAGATACATCGTTAGTATCTATTATTGGATTACTAGATCTTCTAAAAATGGCTCAAAACTCTTCTCGGTCGCTTGACTGGAATGGCTATGATATAGAAGGATATTTATTTGCTGGCTTTGTGTTCTGGATCTTCTGTTATGGAATGTCTAGCTATAGCCAAAAACTGGAACGAAAACTTGATACTGATAGGAGAGCTGAATGACTAGTACTGCCGCATCTAAAAAACCGATGATGACGGACTCCCCCCCTATCATTACAATCAATAAACTAAATAAGTGGTATGGTAAGTTTCACGTTCTAAAAGACATCGATCTTAATGTAAATAAAACCGAGAAAATTGTGATATGTGGCCCTTCTGGCTCTGGCAAATCAACCTTAATTAGATGCATCAATCGACTGGAAGTGCATCAAGAAGGCAGTATCATCGTCGATGGGACAGAGCTTACAGATGATGTGAAACAAATAAATGAGATTAGAAGCGATGTTGGAATGGTTTTTCAGCATTTTAATTTGTTTCCACACTTAACGGTATTAGAAAATTGCACGCTAGCGCCAATTTGGGTTCGCAAAAAATCTAAAATAGAAGCAGATGAGCTAGGGATGGAATTATTGAATAAGGTAAGAATTCCTGACCAAGCCCATAAATATCCTGGCCAATTATCAGGAGGGCAGCAACAGCGTGTCGCGATAGCGCGGGCCTTATGTATGCAGCCAAGGGTGATGCTATTTGACGAACCAACATCAGCGCTTGATCCTGAAATGATAAAAGAAGTTCTGGAGACTATGATAGAATTAGCCGATTCTGGCATGACAATGCTCGTGGTTACCCACGAAATGGGATTTGCAAATAAGGTTGCAGACCGAGTGATATTTATGGATGAGGGACAAATTGTAGAGCAAAACGATCCTAAGAACTTTTTCAATAATCCTAAGTCAGAAAGAACAAAGTTATTTTTAAGTCAAATCTTGAATCATTAATTCAAAAACACACTGGTTTACCGTCTTAATACGCCCTAAATCCAAAAAAATATAAAAAACGCGAAAAAATTAACTGCTTTATTTACCAAATATGAGTGTTTTTTAGTGATTTGTTAGAACATTTCTCATATTTTCTCCGGTTTGCATCTCGTTATTCAGAAAAAATGATTTACACTGTTGCCAAGCAAATGGCTATCTTGTTAGGTTTAGAGTATTAATTGTAAAAGTTCTAGGAGGAACAAATGAACAAAATTTTAACAGGCGCTTTCGTCTCGATTGCAGGCATGTTTATTGCCGGCTCAGCAATCGCAGGTGGCCATGACTCTTGCGGTGAAATCACCATAGCAGAGATGGATTGGGCTTCAGCGGAGCTTATAGCTAATATTGATAAAATTATTTTAGAGGAAGGTTACGGTTGCTCAGTTGAATTAATTCCAGGCGCGACAATGACCACATTCGCTTCAATGGACACAAAAGGTGTGCCTGATGTTGCACCTGAATTATGGGCGAATGCCGTTCAAACACCACTTGCAAAGGCTGAGGAAGAAGGACGCCTTTTCATGTTGAACGGTGCACCAATAACTGGCGCTGGCGAAGGATGGATGATTAGCACAAAAATAATGGAAGAGAACGGACTTAAAACACTTGAAGATGTTCTTGCGCGTCCTGACCTTTTCCCACATCCAGAAGACCCGTCAAAAGGCGGAATTGTAACTTGTCCGTCAGGATGGGGATGTCAAATTGCTACTGG
>JAACDT010000105.1 GCA_009936885.1 Alphaproteobacteria bacterium | reverse complement strand
GGCCACTTCGATGTTTTGATAGTGAAGAGGCGGCGATTGAGGCTATTAAGAAGCATATTTATGTAGATGGTGATGTTATTCTTATCCGATATGAGGGGCCTGTAGGGGGGCCTGGAATGAAAGAGATGTTTATTCCGCAGCTACTTCTCCAAGCACAGGGCACTTCAGATAATGTCGCTTTAATCACAGATGGTCGCTTTGCTAATTTGGGTTCAGGGTTTTGCATTAGTCATATCGGGCCAGAAGCTGCGTTAGGCGGGCCTATTGGGCTCGTCAAAGATGGGGAAATGATCTCCATTACTATAGAAGAGGATATAATCTCAGTTGATTTATCGAGTGAAGAATTAGAATCAAGACGCCGTTTATGGAAGCCAAGAGAGCCGTTATTTTTGTCTGCTGCTGCATCAAAGTATAAAAAACTTGTAAGCTCTGCAAATAAAGGAGCTGTAACCCATGAAGGGTGCAACCTGAATTAACCCCAAGATGATTGGTAATATTTTAGCCACATGAATTTGCTAAATAGTTAAATCACACCAGATAGGGGTATGGTCGGATGCTTTTTCAAGCCCTCTTGGGTTTCTGTCAACATTGCAGTCAACAAGCCTGCAGGAGGCTTCAGGTGAGAGTAGAAGATGGTCAATGCGAATTCCATTATCTTTTTGCCAAGCTCCCCTCTGATAATCCCAAAATGTGTAATAGGCCCCCTTGGGATGAATTTGCCTCAAGGCGTCTAGATAACCAATATTGCAAATAGCATAAAACTTTAATCTTGTTTCTTCTCTAAACAGAGCATCCTCTTGCCAAGAGGGCGGATCATAGCAATCAATAGGATGAGGAATGACATTAAAATCGCCTGCTAATACTACTGGAATCTCTTGATTAAATAAATATTTAGCTCTGCTAAAAAGTCTGTCCATCCAAGCGAGCTTATAATCATATTTTGGCCCCGGGTATGGATTTCCGTTTGGTAGATAAATGCTAGCAATCCTTATTCCTTCAATCTCGGCTTCTATATATCGTGCTTGCTCATCACTATCATCGCCAGCTAGCCCGACTTGTGTTAAGGGGATTGAGTGTTTTGCAAGAATAGCAACACCATTATAGGTTTTCTGACCATGTGTTGCTACCTGCCAGCCGATATCTTCAAATGACTGTCTTGGGAAATTATCATCTGTTGTTTTTAATTCCTGAAGTAAAAGCACATCTGCCTTATCAGCCTTACAATAGGCTATAACATGCTCTAGTCTGGCTTTTATTGAATTCACATTCCAACTAGCAATTCTCATTAGTTTTAACCAGCTTTTATATAGGCAAGGGGATGTTGGGTCATTAAACTGAAAAAGAGGTGCCGCAACCGCACGAAGCAGTGGCGTTGGGGTTAGATACCTTAAAAAAAGACCCAAGCAATTCTTCTACGTAATCAAGCTCCGCATTCTGCAAAAATTCCTGTGACATATCATCTATCAGAACGGTAACGCCATGCGCGCTTATTTCAATATCATCAATTTGTTTTTCATTATCAAAATCAAACTTATATTGAAAACCTGAGCACCCCCCACCATCTACACGCACCCTGAAATAGGACGCATTTTCAAACGAACTTAAATGCGCAATCCGTTTTGCTGCAGCTTGTGTAAGATTTAACGAAAGGGTCATTAAAACACTATTTCTATGAAGGTTACGTTATACCTATAATATGACTCTTTAAATCGTGTAAATCAAGGTTGTAGTTACTTGCTCTAAATCCTGCTGCATCGTATAACGTGCAGTATAGGAGTTTGAACTTACCCATCACACAAATTTGAAAGTTATTATGCATCCTGATCAGACATTCATAAATTATGCTCCGTATGCGTGTGTATCGATGCAAAAACCGCGCTTATTTCCAGAGAAAATATCGTCAGAGCAAGCACATTTCAAAAGAACAGATTTTCAGCGCGATAGGGATAGAATTATCCATGCATCTGCTTTTAGGCGTTTGCAATATAAAACGCAGGTCTTTGTTTATCATGAAGGGGATTATTTTAGAACGCGACTTACCCATTCCATCGAAGTAGCCCAAATAGCAAGAACGATAGCACGATCCTTAAGACTAAATGAAGATTTGGCGGAGGCTATCGCTCTTGCGCATGATTTAGGACATACACCCTTTGGTCATGCTGGCGAGAATGCTTTGCAAGACGGAATGAGGAATTTTGGCGGTTTTGACCATAATGAGCAAACGCTTCGGATTTTATGTCAAATTGAGCAACGATATGCTACCTTTGACGGTTTAAACTTATCTTGGGAAACATTAGAGGGTATTGCAAAACATAACGGCCCCGTGTCTAGCAAAAATCAAAGGCCAACATTAAAGATGCTAGATGGGTTGTATGATTTTAAGTTAGACAGCTTTGCTAGTGCTGAAGCCCAAATTGCAAATCTATCAGATGATATCGCCTATTTATCGCATGATATTGATGATGGATTGCGCGCTGAATTATTCACTGTAAAACAATTATCTGATTTGCCTATTATTTCTAATATTCTGACATCCATAAAAGGGGAATATCCTGATTTGAGCTCAGATAGATTTGCAAATGAACTTACAAGGCGTCTAATTTCTATGTTTGTAAATGATTTGCTGGTTCACTCATCACTCGAACTTGAAAAAATATCTCCAAAATCACCAGATGAAATACGCGGTGCCGGCTATCCTCTTATTTGCCACACAGATGTAATGAAAGAAGCATTATCTGAAATAAGATCTTTCCTTTTTACGAATATGTGGCGACATTATAAAGTGAACAGAATGACCAATAAAGCACAGAAATTATTAAAGGATTTATGTGCAGAATTTTTGCAAAATACAGCTCTTCTTCCAGATTATTGGCAACATAAAATTATTAAAAAACCGGTTGGGGATGATGCAGACATAAGCAACGCTAGAATTATAGCTGATTATATTGCTTCCCTTACAGATAGAGAAGCGATGCTGGAACATGACCGATTATTTGTGCTATCTCCCGTTAAGGAAAAAATATGAATATTTTCGCAGAGTTTGAAGAAATAATAAGGTCTTGTTACCAGATTCTTGCCGAACGCCACAATTTTAGCATGGATATGGATTTGTCGAAATGCGTTGTTGAGTTGCCACGCGATGAGGCACATGGCGATTTAGCATCTAATGCTGCATTGGTTTTGGCTAAACCCTTAAAAAAATCTCCAAAAGTGTTAGCAGAATTATTTGCAAAAGAGCTACAAAACACGCCATCAGTTTTATCAATTGAGATTGCTGGGCCTGGATTTATTAATATAAAACTTGATAAATCAAGATGGGCAGAAGAAATCGCCTCTATCCTAAATAGTGGTGATGATTATGGAAAAAACACGATTGGTTCTGGTCAGAATGTTAATATTGAATTTGTATCTGCTAACCCAACAGGACCATTACATGCAGCACATGCAAGAGGGGCTATTTTAGGAGATGTGCTTGCAAATTTAATGCAATTCAGCGGCTATCATGTAACACGCGAATATTATATTAATGATGCAGGATCGCAAATTACGACCTTGTCACAATCTGCCTTTATTCGATATCGCGAAGCATTAGGCGAAGAATTAGAGGCTATACCCGCCGGTCTCTATCCTGGCGATTACCTAATTGAAGTAGGCCAGCATCTAGCAGATAATTATGGTGATAGTTTAAAACAGCTTTCAGGAGATGAAATTATAGAGAAAAGTGGTCCTATAGCTGTCGATTTAATGATGCAATCTATCAGGAAGGATCTGGCACGACTTGGTATCGTGATGGATATTTATTCCTCCGAAAATCAACTTGTAAAAGAAGGTAAAGTATCCTCAGCAATACAAAAACTTCAGAGAGATAATTTAATTTACCGTGGCAAACCAGAGCCCCCAAAAGGCAAGCTTGATGAAGAATGGGAGCCGAGAGAACAATTATTATTCAGATCCAAAGATTTTGGTGATGACGTAGATAGACCTCTCCAGAAATCAGATGATAGCTGGACATATTTTGCATCTGATGTTGCGTATCATTATGATAAGCTAGAGAGAACAGATGGCAGGCTTATTGACGTGCTTGGCGCTGATCATAGCGGTTATGTAAAAAGAATGACAGCCGCAGTTCAAGCAATGTCAGGCAAGCAAGATAGGTTGCAGGTTAAACAATGTGGTCTTGTCTCACTTCTTGATAAAGGAAAGCCTGTCAAAATGTCAAAACGCGCAGGTACATTTGTAACCTTAAGTGATGTGATAGATGCCGTTAGTGCAGATGTAATGCGATTTGTCATGCTGACGCGGCGCAATGATCAACCCCTTGAATTTGATTATGCAAAAGTCACGGAAAAAAGCAGAGAAAACCCTGTTTTTTATGTTCAGTATGCCCACGCGCGTGCAAAATCTGTACTTCGTCAAAACCAAAAGCCATCTGGCACGCCTAATCTATCCTTACTTACAGATATTTTTGAGATTCGAGTGATAAAACAGCTTGCGAGCTGGCCTAAGCATGTCGAGGCTGCAACCCATCACTGTGAGCCACATCGCATTGCGTTTTATTTAATGGAACTTGCAGCAGTTTTTCATGGATTATGGAATGCAGGTAGAGAAAACAACGATTTAAAATTTATTCATGATACAGATGATGAGTTAACACATGCAAGAATGCTATTGGTAGAAACAACAGCGCAGGTTCTTAAATCAGGGTTAAATCTGCTTTCAATAACTGCATTAGAGGAAATGTAATAACATGTCTGGGACAGATACAGAAAAGCAAAAAACATCCTTCAGATCAGTTGTTTTAATCGGGTTTATTGTGTTAGCGATCGGCATTGCCGGTGGAGGCTTTTGGCTATCTTTGCAATCAGGCACTACTCAAGAGTTACCTGTTTTAAAGGCAGTTAAAACGCCGTTTAAACTTAAGCCTGAAGATCGCGGAGGCAAAGTAATCCCGCATCAAGATTCCCTGGTTCTTGGGATTTTAGACAGTCTTTCAGAAAATGATAACCAGTCTGAAAAATTACGACTACCAGATGCTGCACCTGAATTACCGCCAGTAGCACTTCAAATAGAGGATGACATAGTACAAGCCCAACAGCAGCCTAACGCACAACCAGCAAATGATTTGCCAGATGAATTACCAAATGATTTGTTTGAAAATTCAAATGATAACACACAAATCGTATCAAGCAACTCAACGCAGGAAACAGCTATAGAGCCGAAATCAAGTGTGGACCATATCAATCTTACTTCTGTAATAGATGATAATAATACCAGCCAACAAGGTGAAGTCATAGTTGAAGTCATAGAAGACAAGCAAGTAAAGGATGCGCCGATTATAGCCCCTGTTACTAAGCCAGAACCACCAAAACAAATCGCAGGTAAAAAAACTCCCAAGGTTCAGCTAGCAGCATTCGCAAAACAGGAAAAGGCTAAGCAACAAGCCGCTATTCTTATGGAAAAGCATAAAAACAGACTAGATGGTATCATTCTAGAAGTAACAAAAATTGATACTGGCTCATCTGGTATATATTGGCGGGTTATCACTCAGCCACTTAATGAAACACTTGCTCTATCTACCTGTGACTTATTAAAATCAGCTGGGCAAGATTGTATTGTAAGAAAAATTAGGCAAGAACTATAATGCAAACTGGAGACTTTACGCTAGAATCAAGCGACGAATCTGCGTCACAATTATCGCTTTTCTTGAACCTAGAGGGGTATGAAGGCCCCATAGATATGCTATTATCTCTGGCGCGTGAGCAAAAGGTTGACCTAACACGCATTGCTATTCTTCCTCTTGCAGAACAATATCTTGAATTTATTGAATCAGCGCAAACATTAGATCTTGAAATTGCAGCAGATTATTTGGTTATGGCAGCATGGCTTGCCTATCTTAAATCCAGATTATTACTGCCAGAGCCAGACCCTGAAGTCGCAAGCGAAGTAATAGATATGACAGATGCATTGCGGTTTCAGCTGCTTCGCTTAGAAGCTATGCAAACCGCATCTAAACGGTTAATGCAACTGCCCAAACTTCACAAATCCAGACTTGTACGTGGAATACCAGACCAGTTTTTAATGTTTGATAAGGTGACCTATACCGCTAATCTTTATGATTTACTAAAAGCGTATGCTGATATTCGCTCGGCCGAGAACGAAACAAAATTAACGGTTATAGCAACTAGGCTATTTTCTGTTCAGGAAGCAGCTATTCGTCTTCGTGAATTAATTCCTTCTATGCCTGAATGGGCAGAACTAGAAAGTTTTCTTCCTAATATAAGTAAAAAGGCGCCACAATATAGGTCTGCAGTGGCGGCTCATTTTGGGGCTGCGCTTGAACTTGTTAAAGAAGGATATGCGAATATTAAACAGGAAACTAAATTCTCACCTATATTGCTGCGTTCAAAAAGAGAGCAAAATGACTGAATTAATTAGTAAATTAGAAATAGCACGGGTAATAGAGGCCTTTATATTTGCTTCTGTTAAACCTGTTTCGTCACAGGAATTAACGCCCTATATTGGTGAATTTGATGTAGATGAAATTATTGAACTAATTCAACATAGATACTCAGATGCAAGCGGTGTTGAGTTACAAAAACTTGGCGGTAACCATTATGTGTTCAGAACACATCGCGATGTTGCAGCAAGGTTAAATATAGAGCGCCCTGTAGAGCGCCCCCTATCACGGGCAGCAATGGAAGTTCTCTCCATTATTGCCTATCATCAACCCATTACAAGGGCAGAAATTGAGGAAATTAGGGGAATAAGCCTATCCAGATGCACGATTGATATTTTGTTGGAGTTAGATTGGATTAAACCGCGCGGTCGTAGGCGCACCCCAGGAAGACCTCTTACTTGGGGAACCACTACTACCTTTCTTGATTATTTTGGCCTACAAGAATTGAGTGACTTACCGGGTATGGACGAGCTTAAATCAGCAGGCTTGCTTCGAAAGGGACAGAGTATTGGTGGGTTAGGTGAACAAGAATTATCCCCAGATACATTAGAAGCAATAGAGTCGCAGAATATTGACGCGCAAGATAGCGCGCTGTTATTTGAAGAAGATGAAATAGACATGAAAGCTCAAAATTTATCAGATGGTTGGGATGAATTAGAGGAAGTTTATGAGAGTGAACATAAAAAGGTATGAACGGGTGCATTCACAATGATTTCGTTTGAACATATTTCACATCGCTATGAAACAGCGCAAATTATCAATGATATTTCATTTGATATTCACTCAAATGAGGTTGTCTCCCTACTTGGGCCATCAGGCTGTGGTAAAACCACACTACTAAGGTTGGCAGCTGGGTTAGAGATGCCTGATGCTGGTCAGATTAAATTAGATGGCCGTGTAATATCATCTCCAGACTTTGTTTTATCACCAGAAGATAGGGGGGTTGGATTGGTGTTTCAATCTTATGCATTATTCCCCCATCTAACTGTTATGCTGAATATTCTATTTGGTCTGCCTCGCAAATCTACGCAAGATGTAAGCGGCGTAATTGATTTGATGCGTGAGCTTGATATAGAAGAGCTTGGGGATAAATATCCTCATGAATTATCAGGCGGGCAGCAGCAACGTGTTGCCCTTGCACGTGCATTGGCTCCAAACCCGCCGATAATTTTGTTAGATGAACCTTTTAGTGGTTTGGATAGTAGGTTAAGAGAGCGCGTTCGCGATCAAATGCTTCATATTTTGAGAGACACGAAAACAGCTGCCTTGATGGTCACACATGATGCTGAAGAAGCAATGTTCATGTCAGATAGAATTCTTGTTTTGAATAAGGGGGAAGAGGTGCAGCAGGGGCGGCCGATAGATTTATATTGCCGTCCGAAAAATAGATTTGTAGCTGAATTTTTTGGAGAAGTTAATCATATACCAGCAACAGTTCAGAACCGTAAGATTGACACTGTTTTTGGGGTGTATGATGCAGATGAATTTGAGGACGGCACGAAAGTGCAAATCGTAGTAAGACATGAAGGTCTTCATTTATCCCCAAAATCAGAAGGCGCTATAGCTTCTGTTGTAGAAACGCATCTTCTTGGGAAAAATTCGCTTGTTCACTTATCTGTTCCTATCGGAAGCTCAGAACTACATTTGCATGCCCGGATTCCTGGATTAAGTTGGTTTGAGACAGGAAAAAATGTGTTTGTTGAGATTGATCC
>JAACDT010000104.1 GCA_009936885.1 Alphaproteobacteria bacterium | reverse complement strand
GGTTTAGCCTCTGCAGTTCTGGGCTCATTATTACAGCTGAGAGGGTATAAGGTTAGACTTCGAAAGCTTGACCCTTATTTAAATGTTGACCCTGGCACGATGTCTCCTACCCAACATGGGGAGGTGTTTGTTACAGATGATGGCGCAGAAACAGATTTAGACCTCGGACATTATGAGAGATTTACGGGCGTTACTACCAAAAAAACAGATAATGTGACTACTGGCCGGATTTATTCAGATGTTTTGGCAAGAGAGCGCAGGGGGGACTATCTAGGCGCCACCATACAAGTCATTCCGCACGTAACAGACGCTATTAAAGAGTTTGTGCGCAATGATATTACAGATGAAGATTTTGTTTTATGTGAAATCGGAGGTACGGTCGGCGATATTGAATCACTGCCTTTTCTGGAGGCAATAAGACAATTGCGAAATGAGCTTGGAAGTAATGGCTCTTGTATTGTTCATGTAACCTTACTTCCCTACATTCATGCCGCAGGGGAGCTTAAAACAAAACCGACCCAGCATTCTGTCAAAGAGTTACAGTCCGTAGGCCTGCAACCAGACATTCTTTTATGCCGAACAGAGCAACCAGTACCCACAGAGCAAAAAAACAAAATTGGTCAATTTTGCAACGTAGATGGTGATGATGTGATTATCGCAGAGGATGCGAGCAGTATTTATTATGTTCCTCTGGCTTATAATGAGCAGGGGTTTGATACACAAATTTGTCGTCATTTTAAATTAGATGATACAAAGCCTGACCTGAATAGATGGATATCAATTGCTCATGATTATGAAAATCCTGAGGGCGAGATAACCATTGCTATTGTTGGTAAATATACCTCTCTTCAGGATAGCTATAAGTCTCTTGGTGAGGCGATTACGCATGGCGGTATTGCGAATAAATTACGGGTTAACGTGGAATGGATAGACTCCGAATTATTTGAAACCGATAATGATGATATTCTTGCTCATCATCTAGCAGATGTATCTGGCTTGCTAATCCCAGGGGGATTTGGCAAGCGAGGCTCTGAGGGTAAAATAAATGCAATCCGCTATGCAAGACAGAGACATATCCCCTTTTTAGGGATTTGCTTTGGAATGCAAATGGCTGTTTTGGAATCTGCTAGAACGCTTGGAAATCTGACTAATGCAAATTCTAGTGAATTTGGGGATGGGGGTGAGTTATTAGTTGGTTTGATGACGGAATGGATTGCAGGTAATTCAGTTGAACAAAGAACAGATTTAGATGATATGGGAGGCACAATGCGCCTTGGGGCATATCAATGTCTCATCAAAGAGGAAAGTCTGGCACATAGAATTTATGGGTCTGACAAAATCTCAGAGCGCCATCGTCATCGCTATGAAGTTAATATTAACTATGAGAGAATACTGGCAGAAGCTGGCTTGCATATTTCTGGATTATCGCCCGATGGAAGGCTTCCAGAAATTGTAGAGCGAAAGGATCATCCCTTTTTTATAGCAGTGCAATTTCATCCTGAGTTAAAGTCAAAACCGTTTCAGCCGCATCCGTTATTCACTCAGTTTGTGTCCGCTGCCGGAAAACATTCAAGATTGGTATAGCAAACTAATGTCTGTAAATCCTGATATTCATCACGTTGATGTGGGCAGTTTTAAAATAGGGTCTTGCTTGCCGTTGGCGCTTATCGCTGGTCCGTGTCAAATTGAAGGGCGTGACCATGCATTGTTTCATGCTGAGGCTCTCCTAAATGCTGCTCAAATTGCGGGTATGAATTTTATTTATAAATCCTCATTTGATAAAGCCAATCGAACATCTGCTAATTCTGCCAGAGGCGTTGGTATTGAAGAAGGTTTACGAATTTTAGAAGATGTAAAACATCAATTTGGATGCCCCGTACTTACAGATGTTCATACATCTGAGCAATGCGAAATTGCATCGAAAACTATTGATATACTTCAAATACCGGCTTTTTTATGCAGGCAAACAGATTTGCTGATATCTGCTGGAAAATCAGGAGCTGTTGTAAATGTAAAAAAAGGCCAGTTTTTAGCCCCTTGGGATATGGAGCATGTTGCTGCTAAAGTCGCATCAACGGATAATCACAAAATTTTAGTAACAGAACGTGGTACAAGCTTTGGATATAATACACTGGTATCTGATATGCGTTCTCTGCCTCAAATGGCGAAATTTGGGTATCCTGTTATATTTGATGCCACGCATTCGGTGCAGCAGCCAGGCGGGCTTGGCAGCACATCTGGTGGCCAGCGAGAGTTTGTGCCGATATTAGCGCGTGCAGCAGTTGCAGCAGGTGTGAGCGGCGTTTTTGTGGAAAGTCATCAAGACCCAGATAATGCGCCGTCTGATGGGCCGAACATGGTGCCGCTCGATGAAATACAATCTCTTTTAACCCAGTTAAGTGCCATACATAATTTATGTCATATGAGTAAGTAACTTCGTCGAAGTGAGTTTATAATTCGATTAAAAGGATGCTTTTTTAGGCGTCCAAAAATAAATAATTAGCAAAGAGGATAGCTATGTCAGCCATTATTGATATTCAAGCAAGACAAATTTTAGACTCACGCGGTAATCCAACAATCGAAGTAGATGTGATTCTTGAGAATGGTTCTGTTGGAAGAGCTGCAGTGCCATCTGGTGCGTCTACAGGAGCCTATGAGGCAGTAGAGTTAAGAGATAATGATAAAAGCTCTTATAATGGAAAAGGCGTATTAAAGGCAGTCGATGCGGTAAATCATGAGATTTTTGACTCGTTATCGGGAACTGACGCGCTTGACCAGCGCAGCATCGATACAGATTTGATTGAGCTTGATGGGACTGAAAACAAATCACGCTTAGGCGCAAATGCAATTTTAGGGGTAAGCCTTGCGGTTGCTCGCGCTGCTGCTGATAGTGTGAAATTGCCGCTTTGGCAGTATTTGGGCGGGGTAAATGCGCATCTTCTGCCAACGCCTATGATGAATATTTTAAATGGCGGCGCCCATGCTGATAATAAATTAGATATTCAAGAATTTATGATCATGCCTATTGGTGCAAATCGCTTTTCCGATGGCCTTCAGATGGGGGCTGAGATTTTTCACGCTCTTAAATCAGGATTGATGCAGAAAGGGCTTGCAACATCAGTGGGTGATGAAGGTGGTTTTGCACCTGCTTTAAATAGCACGGGTGAGGCTTTGGAATTCGTAAGCAAAGCCATTGAGAATGCAGGCTATTCAATTGGGGAGGACATTGTAATTGCGCTAGATGCGGCTGCATCTGAATTTTATAAAGATGGCAAGTATCATCTTGCGGGAGAAGGAAAATCATTAACCAACAAAGAGATGAATAAAATGTGGGCTGATTTGACTGCTAACCATCCAATAGTATCCATTGAAGATCCGTTGGATGAGGATGATTGGAGGGGGTTTGCTGAATTAACATCTGTTGTGGGGGATAAGGTGCAGATTGTGGGCGATGATTTATTCGTTACAAATCCAAAAAGGCTTTCACGTGGTATAACCGAAAAATCAGCTAATGCGATTTTAATAAAAGTGAACCAGATAGGAACATTAACAGAGACTATGAACGCTATTTCTCTGGCTCAAAAATCTGAATTTGGGGTGATAATCTCCCACCGGTCAGGTGAGACTGAAGATAATTTTATTGCAGATTTGGCAGTAGCAACAAATGCAGGTCAAATAAAAGCAGGCTCGTTGTCACGTTCAGACAGGCTGGCAAAATATAATCAGCTATTACGAATTGAAGATGCGCTAGGATTGACATCCGAATATGCGGGCAAGGCGATACTACGCTAGGTTCCAAGAGGCAAACTGTAGGCTTTGCGAACCCCATCTCTTGAGCGCATATGACAATAATGCTTGAACTCAAATTAATAGAATGGTGAAATTTGTGATAGACACAAAGTCATCATATATCCCTTTAAAAAAGGAAGAGAGGGCAGTGGTTCAAATTGAGATGTATACAGAATATCTAGATGAATACTGCACACTCTTTATCAGCGCCCTTAGTTTGAACTAATTGAGAAAAAATCTGGATGGCAACAACTTAGACACCCAGCCTAATTTGATGTCATGTTATTTTGTCCTACGAAGATCCAATATGACGATAGTCATTCGATACTTCCAGTAGCAGATGAGGGCGGCAGGGTATTGAGATTGTTATTTGCGTTTGAGAGTTGACTGGCAATCGAGATAAAATCATATCTCGAGGATTTGAATGCTCAGAAATGCGATATACCGACTGGGGCATTGCTGAGTTTTTTTTAAACTAAAAAAAGGTTATTTCATACGTGTAAAACAACTGCGTGAGTTCAGAGCATAATAGACTATCTAATTTTAATTTAATGGATGTTTCTTATGCCGCCGTTAATAGAAATGAATAGAGTTTTGGTTGACATAGAATGTTGAATTTGATTCACTTCGTTATATCCGACGTTTAAAGTCATAGGTTACCAGAAATGAGAACGCATAAAATGCTAAATAGGCCATTGACATATTTTGGAAGTTTTATGCTTCTTGGAACCTTAATAGCCTTTTTCGGGTTTCATTCTCTCACTGGTGAGCGTGGCCTGTTAATGCGTGATAATTTGGATAGAGAAATTGCCGCCGCACAAGAACATCTACAATTACTGAAAAAAGAAAATACTCAACTAGAATCTCGAATTTCACTAATGAGAAGTGATATAGTTGATAAAGATATATTAGAAGAGATGGCACGAAGTGAGCTTGGTCTTTTTGCAGATAATGACATTCTAATCTTACCTAATATTAATTAATTTATAAGTAGCTGTGATTTTGCTTATGAGAAAACTTAACCTAAATTAGGTTTAAATCTAAAAAATACAATTAAAACAATAATATAAATTTGTTGCAAAAATCTCAATTTTGCAACACACTTTACGCTAATATTAAGCAAGTTTTGTCTTAGCAATTTGATAGCGAAACTTATGTTTTAAAAAAAACTAAAATAGCAGGAGGTATAATATCGTGGCACCTAAATCCAATCAAACGCGTGTTAAAAATCCTAGCAAGTCTGGCAGGCCGCCAAAGTCTGCCCGAAATCTTGTCAATCAGAAGCCTGATAGAAACACGCTCCTAACAATGCATCGTGATATGTTGTTGATTAGGCGTTTTGAAGAAAAAGCAGGACAGCTTTATGGGATGGGTAAAATTGGTGGTTTTTGTCATTTATATATTGGACAGGAAGCTGTTGTTGTTGGATTGCAGTCGGCAAATGTGGATAAAGATAGCGTGGTAACATCATACCGCGATCATGGTCATATGCTTGCATGTGGCATGGAACCTTCAGGGGTTATGTCTGAGCTTACGGGCAGGGCAGCAGGATATTCAAAGGGAAAAGGTGGCTCGATGCACATGTTTAGCCGTGAGAAGAATTTTTACGGCGGTCATGGAATTGTTGGAGCACAAGTGCCAATAGGTGCAGGGCTTGGTTTTGCGCATAAATATAAGGATGATGGCGGCGTTGCTATGACTTATCTTGGTGATGGTGCTGCCAATCAAGGCCAAGTTTATGAGACATTCAATATGGCGTCCTTGTGGAAGCTCCCTGTTATCTTTGTCATTGAAAATAATCAATATGCAATGGGGACATCAACCCCAAGATCCACCGCAGGTACCGCATTATATGAGCGTGGTTCTGCTTATGGAATTGTCGGTAAGCAGGTGGATGGTATGGATGTGTTGGCTGTGCGAGAGGCTGGTATTGAGGCAATAGAGTATGCACGCTCTGGCAAGGGTCCTTATATTTTAGAAATGAAAACATATCGCTATCGGGGTCATTCAATGTCAGATCCTGCAAAATACAGAACCCGCGAGGAGGTGGATGCAATGCGAAAACAGCATGATCCCATTGATCATTTGCGTGATTTACTACTTCGAGAAGGTGTCGAGGAAGCAGAATTAAAACTTCAGGATACAGAAGTTAAAAAAATCATATCAGAAGCGACAGATATCGCATTAGAGTCTCCTGAACCATCACCAGATGAGCTTTATACCGATATATTAGTTGAGGTTGCTGAATAACAGCTTCGTTAATCAAAGGTTTGATTTGTTGCACAGATTATGCCGCATAAAGAAGAATTTTAAGGGTTCAACCTATGTCGAATGAAATAAAAATGCCAGCATTATCCCCAACTATGACAGAGGGGATATTATCTAAATGGCTGGTGAAGATTGGAGATGAAATACGCTCCGGTGATGTAATAGCCGAAATTGAAACAGATAAGGCGACAATGGAAGTTGAAGCTGTTGACGATGGAATTGTAACCCAATTGGTGGTGGAAGAGGGAACTCAAGCAGTGCCAGTCGGCACTGTCATAGCCACTATATCAGGTGATAGTGGCTATGAACTAGAAACCAAAAGCCAAAATAAAGAAACCCCGCAAGTTGAACCTAGAATTAAATCGCCTGTAATTGAACCAGTGGTGGCGCCAGCAAAGCGTGATGTTACTTTAGCTCAGGTGATGGAATGGGATGGCCCTGTTAAAAATATGACAGTGCGTGAGGCACTACGCGATGCAATGGCAGAAGAAATGAGAGTCGATGATAAAATATTCATCATGGGCGAAGAAGTCGCCGAATATCAAGGCGCATACAAAGTAACACAAGGCTTGCTTGATGAATTTGGAGAGAAGCGCGTTATTGATACACCCATTACAGAACATGGATTTACAGGATTGGCTGTCGGAGCCGCGTTTGGAGATTTGCGACCAGTTGTAGAATTCATGACTTTTAATTTTTCAATGCAGGCGATTGATCAAATTATAAATTCAGCCGCAAAAACTCTTTATATGTCTGGTGGCCAAATGGGATGTCCGATTGTGTTTAGAGGACCCAATGGGGCTGCAAGCAGAGTTGCTGCACAGCATTCACAATGCTTTGCAAGCTGGTATGCACATTGTCCGGGGCTAAAAGTTGTCTCCCCATGGTCTGCCGCTGATGCGAAAGGGTTGTTGAAATCAGCAATACGGGATCCAAATCCTGTAATATTCCTTGAAAACGAAGTTATGTATGGGCAAAGCTTTGACGTGCCGGATACTGATGAATGGCTGGTGCCGATTGGACGCGGAAATATCGTAAGAGAAGGCAGCGATGTTACCATAACCGCATTTTCTATTATGGTTGGAAAAGCGCTTGAAGCGGCTGAAATATTAAGTGAAAAAGGTATTGAGGCTGAGGTAATAGATTTACGAACGTTGCGTCCTCTTGATATTGAGTTAATTGTTAATTCGGTTAAAAAGACAAATAGGCTAATTTCATGTGAAGAAGGGTTTCCTTTTGCTGGAATTGGAGCTGAGCTTGGAATGCAGGTTAATGAAAAAGCGTTTGATTATCTGGATGCACCCATAATGCGTGTTACTGGAAAAGACGTGCCAATGCCATATGCAGCCAATTTAGAAGCCCTAACTTTGCCGCAAAGTGATGAAATCGTGCAAGCAGCATGGCGGGTCTGCTACAAAGATGAGGAGATTTAAAAATGGCAATTGATATATTAATGCCAGCTTTATCGCCTACTATGACAGAAGGTATATTATCAAAATGGCTTGTTAAACAAGGAGATGAAGTACGCTCCGGTGATGTAATAGCAGAAATTGAGACAGATAAAGCCACCATGGAAGTCGAAGCGATAGAAGATGGGGTGCTAGCCAAGATCATTGTGAATGAGGGCACAGAGGGGGTTGCTGTAAATTCGGTGATAGCTGTTTTAGCGGAAGATGGTGAGAATATTAGCGAGATATCTGATAATCCAACAGACAGCAATATTAAAGATGCTGTCAAAAAAGACGTCTCAATGCCAGCTAATAATAGCAAGAAAGCTTCTGATTATAGCGCGTTAAAAAACGAAATACCAGCGACAAATCAAACGCCAACAGATTCTGGTTCAACAACTCAAGCATCTAAGAATATCAGCGATTCAAACTCCCAGAAGGAAAGGGTTTTTGTAACTCCGTTAGCACGCAGGCTAGCAGCACAATATGGTATTGACCTTGCACAGGTAAATGGTACAGGCCCCCACGGGCGAATTATTGAGCGTAATATTCTAACAATTGTTAAGTCAGGGGATAGTTTTAAGTCAGGGGATGGGGCATTATCTGCTGATACCCAAAATATTCCTCAGCAAATAGGTTCTTCAATTGAAGGAAAATTTGTTGCTCACACAGCGATGCGGCGTACAATTGCAAGCAGACTGCAGTTCTCAAAACAAACGGCACCGCATTTCTACCTAACGTTGGAATGTTCAATTGATCGTTTGCTAGAAAATAGAGCCCAGCTTAATGAAATGGCACCAGATGGCGTTAAAATATCGGTTAATGATATGATTATAAGAGCAAGTGCTATGGCTTTGCAAAAACTACCAGAAGTTAATGGCTGGTTTGAAGAGGATGGAAGCCGATATTTCGATACAGCTGATATTTGTATGGCAGTTGCTATAAAAGGTGGATTGATTACACCTGTTATTCGGTCTGTTGAAAAACTTGGTTTGGCTGAGTTATCGCAGATAACAAAAGATCTTGCATCAAGGGCAAGAGAGGGAAAATTAAAAACAGAAGAATATACCGGCGGTGGTTTTACCATATCAAATTTGGGTATGTTTGGGATCAAAGAGTTTGCAGCTGTTATCAACCCGCCTCAAAGCGCTATTTTAGCGGTCGGTGCAGGAGAGCAAAGAGCGATTGTAAAAGATGGTGAACTTGCAATTGCAACTATGATGAATGTTACCTTATCTGCCGATCATCGCATTGTCGACGGTGCTTTGGGAGCAGAGTGGTTGCAGCTTTTCAAAGGGTTTGTTGAAAACCCTGTCACAATGTTAATTTAAGAATTTAAAAAGGACAGTTATGACTGATTCTCAAAAATTTGATTTAATCGTAATCGGTGGCGGTCCAGGTGGATATGTGGGCGCTATTCGCGCCAGCCAACTTGGTCAAAAAGTAGCTGTTATTGAAAAAGAAAATCTTGGAGGCGTTTGCTTGAATTGGGGCTGTATTCCAACCAAGGCGCTTCTTCGTGCGGCTGAGTTAAAAAATAATATCTCCCATTTAAGTGAATTTGGCATTGAGATAGAAGGAAGCGTGAACATAAATCTTGAAAAAGTTGTTGCGCGCTCACGCCAAGTTGCAGAGCGGCTTTCTGGCGGTGTTTCCCATCTTATGAAGAAACATAAAGTTACCGTGATAAAAGGCGTGGCTAAAATCAATAAAAAGATATCTAGTGGCTGGGAAATTGCTGTGGAAGGTGAAAAAAAATCCTCTGTTAAAGCGACTAACATTTTGCTTGCAACAGGTGCACGCGCTAGGCAGATACCATCTATGGAAGCAGATGGAGATAAAATCGTCACTTATCGTGATGCCATGGTTCCAAAAACAATGCCGAAATCATTAATGGTAGTTGGGTCTGGTGCAATCGGAATAGAGTTTGCCAGCTTTTATAATGATATGGGAGTGGATGTCACTATTGTTGAAGCGATGGATAGAATTCTTAATGTTGAAGATAAGGAAATATCTGATTTAGCTCACAAGTCATTTGAAAAGCGAGGTATAAAAATTCATACCTCTGCCAAGCTTGAGGCAATTACCAAATCTAAAAATGACGTAATGGCCACTATTACAATCGCAGGGAAAAAGCAGAAAATTACTTCTGATAGGGTGATAATGGCTATCGGAATTATCGGAAATACAGAGAATATAGGGTTAGAAAAAATTGGCATTAAAACAGAGAAGGGGCATATTGTAACAAATGGCTTCGGTGCTACTAATGTTGCAGGAATATTTGCTATTGGGGATGTTACCGGCCCGCCATGGCTTGCTCATAAAGCAAGCCATGAAGCTATTATTTGTGTTGAAGCAATGACAAATCAAAGTGATGTGCATCCAATTGGAGAAAATTCTGTTCCTGGCTGTACCTATTGTCGCCCTCAAATAGCGTCCATTGGATTAACAGAGGATAAAGCAAAAGCAGAAGGCTATGAGATTAAGGTTGGTCGTTTTCCCTTGCTGGCAAATGGCAAGGCAATTGCCATGGGCGAGGATCAAGGGCTTGTTAAAACGATTTTCTGTTCCAAAACAGGGGCATTACTTGGCGCACATCTGATAGGCGCGGAAGTTACGGAAATGATACAAGGATATGCAATTGCACGAACTCTAGAGACGACCGAGGCAGAATTAATGCATACAATCTTCCCACATCCGACAATATCAGAAGCAATGCATGAGTCTGTGCTTGACGCATTCGACAGAGCGATCCATTTCTAAATTAAGACAAACATTCTATTATATGTTTTGACATCTCAGACGAATGTACCAGAAGAGTATACCAGGGCAGTATACCAGACGAGTATAAAGGAGGCAGTATTGCCATCTCCAAACACAACGATAGGCGCCAAGCGCCATCCAGAAAAACAAAAGAACGAAGCGATTCCTCAACCAACGCGCCCCGATTGGCTTCGCGTGAAAGCACCTGCAGGCGAATTGTTTGATGAAACGCGAAACTTAATGCGTGATTTGAATCTGGTGACTGTATGTGAGGAAGCAGCATGTCCCAATATCGGCGAATGTTGGTCTAAAAAACACGCAACAATGATGATTTTAGGCTCGATCTGCACAAGAGCCTGCGCGTTCTGCAATAGTGCTACCGGCCGGCCTGATTTATTAGATCCGCATGAGCCTGAAAATGTTGCACAAGCTGTTGCTAAATTAAATTTGAAACATGTGGTGATTACTTCTGTCGATAGAGATGATTTAGAGGATGGGGGGGCTGCTCATTTTGCGCAAACCATCGCAGCAATCAGGGCCTTATCGCCTGCTACCACAATTGAATTACTTACCCCTGATTTTCTTCGAAAGCCAGGAGCGGTGGAGATTGTCATAGAGGCAAGACCTGATGTGTTTAACCATAATATGGAGACAGTGCCCCGCTTATATAGAACAATACGCCCTGGCGCACGATTTGAGCATTCACTTTCGATATTAGCGCAAGTCAAAAAACATGACCCGATGATTTTCACAAAGTCAGGGATTATGGTCGGGCTTGGTGAGAGTGATGAGGAAGTTGCCTCAATCATGGATGATTTAAGAGGGGCTGAGGTTGATTTTATGACGATTGGTCAATATCTCCAGCCAACGCCGAAACATGCGCCGGTAGCACGCTTTGTAACGCCTAATATGTTTT
>JAACDT010000103.1 GCA_009936885.1 Alphaproteobacteria bacterium | reverse complement strand
TGCGTAAAATCACATTCCAGATTAATACCTAATTCGCTTAATATATCAGCAGCACCGCTCTTGGACGAAACCGCCTTGTTACCATGTTTTGCAACCGGAACGCCGCAACCAGCAACGATTATAGAAGCAGCAGTCGAGATATTTAAGCTATTCGCACCATCGCCGCCGGTACCAACAATATCGATTGAAGTATTAGGGGCTTTGATAGAATTTGCATTCGCACGCATCTGAGAGGCGCCAGCTGCTATATCAGATGCAGTCTCCCCTCTCATTTTAAGGGCAATCATAAAGCTTGCAATTTGTGCAATTGTAGCTTCACCACTCATCAATATGGAAAAAGCTGTTTGCATTTCTTCAAATGAAAGCTGTTCTCCTTTACAAAGCCGAGTAATAAGCGGTTTTAGAGTTTTAGACATGAATTTGTTCTGGAAATCGAATATCCAGCCTTAGAGTTTGTTGTTCAAGATTATGTATCAGAGAATCAGTAATGCTGTTCTTTCCTATTTTTCTAAGAAAATGAGCGAGAATTCGATATCCGCAAACCGATGCGATAGATTCAGGATGAAACTGTACACCCATACAAGGGTAGCTTTTATGCTGAAGTCCCATGATTACACCTTCAGAATTTTCGGCAGATGTTTGGGCGATTATTTCCAGCTCGTCTGGAAGGTCTTCGCGATTTACGATTAGTGAATGATATCTTGTCACCGGAAATGATTGCTCCAGACCCTCAAACATCCCAATATTCTGATGTTCAATATAAGATAATTTTCCATGAACTGGCGGCGATAATAAACGAAGCGAGCCGCCAAATGCCGTTGCAATAGATTGATGTCCCAGACACACCCCCAAAATAGGGATGGTGGGGGCTGCTTTAATAATTAAATTCTCACAGATGCCAGCTTGCGCAGGCCTTCCGGGCCCTGGCGAAATAACAATGCCTGAAGGTCTCATTTCGAGAATCTCTGATACTGAAAATGTATCATTCCGGATGGTTTTAACATCCGCGCCTAGGTCAGACAGAAAATGCCATAAATTCCATGTGAAGCTATCATAATTGTCGATTAGAATAATCATGGAAGGGTATGGCCTTGCTTTATTGGTTTTTTGTACAGATTTTGGGCACATTTCAGTATAAAACAGTTATACGCAATTTGGCTTGTGCAGGTCAAACCTCTTTTTATACCTTTAAAAATAAGGTATCATAATACCATATATCTAATCTACTGAATTATATGTAGAATTATGAGTGTTAGTAAACAAAAAATGATTGACTATTAATGTGTTTTTTATTTATAACGCATTAAATTTTATTTTTAGGTTTGGAGTTTCTTATGCCTTTGCCGAGAACATATGTGGCAACGCCCGTTGATATAGAAAAAAAGTGGGTTTTAATCGATGCTAATGAAATCGTACTAGGAAGGCTTGCTTCTATCATAGCAATGCGTCTTCGTGGTAAACATAAAGCAAGTTATACACCAAACATGGATTGCGGTGATCATGTGATCGTAATCAACGTGGAAAAAGTTAAGCTTACTGGAAATAAACGTACCCAGAAAACCTTTTATTGGCATACAGGATATCCTGGCGGGATAAAATCACGCACTGCGGATAAAATCCTAGATGGTAGGTTCCCGGAGCGATTGCTTTCAAAAGCTGTAGAACGAATGGTGCCTCGTGGTCCTTTAGGGCGCAAGGTGATGAAGCATTTGCATCTTTATGCAGGCGATATGCATCCACATGAAGCACAACAGCCTGAGTTTCTGGATGTAGCAGCATTAAATTCAAAGAATAAGAGGTAGGTATGTCGGAAGAAGTAACTGTAGAAGAGAATGAAGCGGCAGGGTTAGCTGGCTTGTCTGCTTTGCAAGATGGAGCCGCTCAGGCAGAAACTCAAATATCTGTTGCTGAGCCTAAAATTGACGAGTTAGGCAGAGCGTATGCAACTGGCAGGCGTAAAAATGCTTCTGCACGTGTATGGGTAAAACGTGGTTCTGGAAACATTGTTATTAATGGTAAAATTCTGCCTGAATATTTTGCCCGCCCTGTTTTGCAAATGTTGCTTGTTCAGCCGTTTCAGGCATCAAGTCGTGAAGGTGAGTTCGATGTATTCGCTACTGTTAAAGGCGGCGGTTTGTCAGGGCAGGCTGGTGCTGTGCGTCATGGCATAAGCAGAGCTCTTGTTAATTTTGAGCCTGGCCTTCGCCCGCCTCTAAAAGCGGGTGGGTTTCTTACCCGTGATCCTCGTGTGGTCGAGCGTAAGAAATATGGAAGAGCCAAAGCGCGTCGCTCATTCCAGTTCTCAAAGCGTTAAGCTGGATACTTCAAAATATTTATATATTAGCGAGGGCTGTGTGAAATCACGGCCCTTTTTTTATTGTGGTACTTTATAAGCACGCTCATATTGTGGTGGTACTTCTATTGGCTGTTGCAATGCAACCGATGCATCCCAACCCCATCTTGGGTTTGCAAGGAAGGCGCGCGCAAG
>JAACDT010000102.1 GCA_009936885.1 Alphaproteobacteria bacterium | reverse complement strand
TAATTCGTTTTATTATTCCGGTTTTGGCATTGCTTGTGATTTTATACCTTATAAGCCAGATTCACCTTCAGCAACGCATGCAACAAATTGGATCTGCTATTATCGCTGGCGGTGCAGCTGGAAATGTAATTGATAGATTTTTATATGGAAAGGTATTGGATTTTTTCGACTTTCATATTGGGGGGTATCACTGGCCCACTTTTAATATTGCTGATATTGCGATATGTGCTGGCGTTGCAATAATGATTTATGTCATTATATGGCCATCATCAAAGTCGGGAGAGGAATGATGCAGAAGAGACGTTTATTTTCGATGATAATTGGCCTTGTCATAGTTCTTGGCGCAACTGCATGTTCTGACTATCGCCGCACAATTGGAACTGAGAAATCTACACCAGATGAATTTCAGGTTGTTGTGCGACCACCATTATCGCTTCCCCCGGAGTTCACAAAACGACCTGATGCGACTACCACTGACTTGGGCGTGGATGAAAAATCTTCCAGAAATCTGATGAATAATTTATTCGAGCGACGCAATATTACAGCATCTGGATATGATGAATTATTTGAGCTGAGCTCTATAGAGCCGGATATTCGGATAAAAGTTGACCAAGAAACAACCGGTATAATTTTTGAGCGTAGATTGCCAATTAATGTTATTTTTGGCGGTTTACCAGAAGTAGGTCCTATATTAGATCAGATGGCAGAAGACAGGCGAATTCGTATAAACCGTATGCAGAAAAGAGCTATAAATGAAGGTGCCACACCTGCATACGATGGTGTGCATGGCGATGAAGTGCAAATTCAATAACCTAGTGATAGGTTTCAAATGAAAAAGTACGCTTAGATGAATAGAATTCGTTTATTACCTAGCCACCTTGTAGACCAGATAGCGGCTGGAGAGGTCATTGAGCGACCAGCAAGCGCCCTTAAAGAGCTCGTTGAAAACGCGCTGGATGCTGGTGCAACTCAAATTATTATTGACCAAACAGATGGCGGCGTAAGCTCTATTTCTGTGAGTGATAATGGATGCGGAATGAACGCAGAAGAGTTGTCACTTGCCGTTAAAAGACACGCAACCTCTAAATTACCTGACTCAAATTTATTTAAGATCGAGAGTTTTGGCTTTAGAGGAGAAGCGCTTCCCTCTATCGCTGCTGTATCAGATCTTCAGATTTCTTCTAGAACTGAAACCATGGAACATGGCTGGAAAATACGAATTGAGCATGGCGATATTTATACGCCTGAACCTGTTGCATGTGCAGTTGGGACAACGGTTGGCGTAAGGGACCTGTTTGATAAAATCCCGGCAAGACGCAAATTTCTGAAAACACAGCGAACGGAATCTGGTCAGTGTCTTGAAGTTGTAAAGCAACTTGCCATGGCAACGCCAGATGTATCATTTATCTTCACGGATACCGGTAAGACCTTGCTAAATCTACCTGCTAGAACAGATGAATATTCTGCCATTCGCGATAGATTATCAGATGTGATGGGCCATGTGTTTGCAAAAGAAGCTGTGATGCTGGATGCACGAAAAGACACCTGTAGCCTTTTAGGGTTAATGGGTCTTCCCACTATGAACAGACCCACAACGCAATATATGAATATCTTTGTGAATCAGCGGCCAGTTAAAGATAAACAGCTCATAGGGGCTGTTCGTGCAGCTTATTCAGATACCCTTCCAAAAGGTAGATATCCGATTATTGTCTTATTTATATCGGTTGCTCTTGAAAATGTAGATGTAAATGTGCATCCGGCAAAAAGTGAAGTGCGCTTCTCAGACCCAGGCACGATACGAAGTTTGATAGTAGGCTCTATTCAGTCTGCCTTGCGGGAGAGTGGTATTCATGCCACCGCAGAAGGCGCTCAAAATACGTTAAATCGTCTGGCTATCAGCGCAAGGGGAATAAGTTCTACTCGAACATCCTACCCAAATCGGCTACATAGCAACGCTTTAGAGCGGGAAAATGCAGGGTATTTACAGAGCCCCGCTGCCCCTGATTTTTCATCCCCATCATATATGTTTTCTGGGGCTTCGCCGCTTGCAAAAACAGAAGAAGAGCATACTGATTCGCAAACCATAGATAACCAGAAATTCACCGAAAATCTTCTTGGCGCTGCCAGAGCGCAATATCATAAGAATTATATTATTTCTGAAACAAAAGACGGAATTGTTATTATTGACCAACATGCGGCTCATGAACGCCTTGTGATGGAAAAGATGAAAGCTGACCTAGCTCTTAACACACTTAAAACACAGCTATTGCTACTGCCAGAAATTATATCTCTTGCACCAGAACAATTAGAAAAGATAAAACATCATTTAGAGCCTCTCAATCAACTTGGTTTGGTTGTCGAAGTATTTGGAGAGGAAGCTGTAATAGTAAGAGAAACACCTGCTTTATTGGGAGAGGTGAATGCTCAAGAGCTTGTTAAAGACATTGCAGAAGAACTTGTGCATTTATCAAACTCTACTAGCCTTGAAGATAAAATATCCCATGTTTTAGCAACAATTTCTTGCCATGGGTCGGTTCGCTCTGGACGGATTTTATCTGTGGCTGAGATGAACCAGCTATTGCGAGATATGGAAGTCACCCCAAATTCTGCACAATGTAATCATGGCCGGCCAACCTATATCAGCCTCTCACTTTTAGATGTTGAGCGCCTATTTGGCAGACGCTAATCTGGTATCCAGTTTAATAGATGTATAGATGTGATCCCGTAGCTTCGCTCATCGGCAAATTTAAATTCATTAGACAAAATTAATTTTTCTGATTTAGGCATTTCTGCTATCACCAGACCCCCATTTTTGATAGCGCCTGTTTTTGCCATATTGTGAAGCGCTGGAGAGGTTATGTTATCACCATAAGGTGCATCACAAAAGACAATATCAGCTGGTGGGTAGGCCCATCTTGTAATATTTTCAAAAGAACCTGCTAGGATGGTTGTTGTTTCAAGATAGTCTAACTTTTGTATATTCGCGCGTAATGTATCAAGGGCCTGTTTGTCACGTTCGACAAAGTAGGCTTCGCTTGCACCTCTGGATAGGGCTTCTAGCCCAAGTGCCCCTGTGCCAGCAAAAAGATCAAGGATAGTTGCATTCGATATCATTGGCGTGAAACGCCCGCCCGCCACTATATTAAAGATAGCTTCTCTTATTCGCTGGCTAGTTGGGCGAACTGAACTGCTCTTGCACTCAGCGAGCTTGGCGCCGCGCTTTGCTCCGCCTATTATTTGCATTCTTATCCCTTGATTTACCAGAAACAGAGTTGTGTTTCCCAGATGTTATTTTTTGCCTGCCAACAGATATAGCTAGTTTTTCGTCTTCTTTATAGGCTTGTCCAAGCTGTTCGCGCAAGACAGCATGCTTGACCTCCTGCACATCATCTTCCTCCATATTGCCAAGTTGGAATGGTCCATAAGAAGTTCTGATAAGACGGCTAACAGAATATCCAAGATATTCCATAACGCGCCTTATTTCACGATTTTTTCCTTCTTTAATAGCAATGGTTAGCCAAGCGTTGCTGGTCATTTGTTTGTCAAGACGAGCAAGAAGACTGCCATAATGAATACCATCAATGGTAATCCCGTCTTTTAGTGCTTCAAGCTGTTTCTCATCAACCCTGCCATAAATGCGGACACGATATTTGCGTGTCCAACCTGTGCTGGGTAGCTCAAGATGGCGGGCTAGACCACCATCATTTGTTAATAAAATCATACCTTCAGAGTCAAGATCAAGCCTTCCAACACTCATCACACGAGGAAGCCTATCTTTTATCCTGTCAAAAAGTGTCTTTCGATTTTGCTCGTCTCGGTGAGAGACAACAAGCCCACGTGGTTTATAATACCGCCATAAGCGCGTTGCCTCTGGATTTGGCAGAGGCTTGTTATCTACAATAATTTTATCGTCAGGCCCGACGATATGGGCAGGAGTCTCAAGAAGGGTTTCATTTACTATTACCCTGCCAGCTCTTATCCACCTTTCAGCGTCTCTGCGTGAGCATAAACCAGCGCGTGCCATTCGTTTTGCAATGCGCTCGCTCTGGACAACTTCGTCAAGGGTAAAAGTGGGTTTTAATAAAGACATGATGAACGGATTAGAACATAAAAAAAAAGGAAAAAATAGTCAGAGGAAAACAAGATGTTGCTTTTTTAGCATAGTTTTGTCATTGCGTTGATATGCATATTATAGATTATATGGAATTAGCCCTTCAACAGGCACATAAAGCAGCTCAGCTAGGAGAAGTTCCTGTTGGAGCGGTGATTGTTAGTGCCGATGGAGAAGTGATTGCGTCTGCTCATAATCTTGTCGAATCACAGCGCGATGCGACTGCGCATGCGGAGTGTCTTGTGTTAAGGAAAGCGATGAGATTGTTAAATCAGAAATTCCTTGAAGGATGTGATTTATGGGTGACGCTTGAGCCGTGCGCGATGTGTGCTGGTGCAATTTCAAACGC
>JAACDT010000015.1 GCA_009936885.1 Alphaproteobacteria bacterium | reverse complement strand
GGAATTAAGACCTTATGGCGCAACAGCTGCCAGAAAACATGGTAAGTCAGGGGCAGAAACTCGTCCGTCGCGCCTTACAATTGACGCGCATTGTCATCTTCATGTTCAAGAGGCTCATGATCTTGTAGACGGGATTTTAAATCCGATGGCTATTCCAGCTGTTAGATATACAAATCCGCGCACTACTGCTCAAAATGTGAAGCAAAACCAAGAGGATAGAATCGTTCATCTAACAGACT
Source organism: Alphaproteobacteria bacterium (assembly GCA_009936885.1). GTDB lineage: Bacteria > Pseudomonadota > Alphaproteobacteria > Puniceispirillales > Puniceispirillaceae > UBA5951. Next base: position 5,745 of record JAACDT010000015.1, on the reverse strand, counting down.
TGGATCAGCGCCTTCGTGATATGGACCGTCAAGGAATTGATATGCAGGTGCTTATTCCTGTTCCTTTTCAGGCATATTATTCAGTCCGAAATTCTGTTGGCCATAAAGCTATCCAGACCATCAATAATAAATTAGCATCTATTGCGCAATCTCGCCCTGACAGATTTCTAGCGCTAGGACATTTACCACTTCAGGATGGTGATGCTGCTGCACGTGAAATGGAACGCGGTGTAAAAGAATTAGGTCTAAAAGGATTTCAGGTTCTAGGATCTGTAAATGGTACTGAGCTATCAGATAGAAGTCTTGATCCAATGTGGGAAATGGCAGAAAAGCTTGACACATTAATGGTGTTGCACCCGAACGGATATCCGCAAGGCGACCGTTTCCTAAACCATTATTTCAATAACATCATCGGAAACCCTCTTGATACAACAGTTGCTATTCATCATTTGATTTTTGATGGGACACTTGAGCGCTATCCAAATCTTAAGATACTTGCGGTTCATGGCGGGGGATATCTGCCAGCTTATGCAGGACGTATCGACCATGCATGGGGTGCACGCCCAGATTGCCGCGAAATAATTAAGGGCAAGCCATCTGATTATTTGCGCAAAATCTATTTTGATACAGTTGTGTTTACCTATGAGCAGTTAGATTATCTTGTAAAGATCTATGGGTCTGATAAAATTGTGATGGGAACTGACTATCCGTATGATATGGCAGAAGATGATCCAATTGGTCATGTTACAGGCACTACATCTCTTACAGAAGAAGATATCGCGAAGATTGTCGGTGGCAATGCAGAAAAGCTACTAGGTCTCTAGTTAATTTTCGGTTTCAAATGAAACTATAAAAACGCAGTTTGGGAAAAAGGCAGTTTGGGCGAATGCAAGCTGCCTTTTTTTAATAGTTAAGCTTATATTAGAAATAGGCGTCATCTGCTCCAATAGGAGGCTCCCATTCGCAATCACCAAATGGCCCATCACCCCCATTAGCAACATAGGCAATACGCCCATCAGCTACCCCATCTGCTGGATTTTCTGAAAATAAGACACGTTGCAGCCAATCCATAATATAGTGATGACAATCAAGTTTGCCTAGATTGGGGATTCCCCATAAGGGATGAAACTGATCTTCAATAACCCACATTTCTTTGCTACATTTCAGGTCTTCAAAAACCTCAACTGCATCCTCCAAGGGGCATAGCGGGTCAAATTCACCAGTAGCCAGTAATGTTGGGCAGGAGATTTTTTCAGAATATCCTTTTACCGTCATTTCAGATGACATCTTATCAAATTCATCTTCATCATCTAATCCAGCCATATACATAAACATCTGCTTGAAGCGCGGTGAGGATACAGAAAAAATGGTGTTATTAGGATTGAAACATGCAACACCGCTAGCGATGGCGGCGGCACGGTGATCATAACTTGCAAGACGAAGTGACCAATAACTGCCCATGCTAACACCATATATGCCGATACGATCGCTATCTATTTCTTCTCTGGTTTGAAGGTATGAGATAACAGCAGCCCCTGCACGTTCATAATTATCCCCAACAGCACGAATTTTCTGCATGTTTGAGTTGCCCTGTCCAGGGCCATCCATTGCAATAACGTGCATACCCCTATTTATGCCAAGATTATTCATAACCTTTGGGAAATATTCTTTTGTCTGATCCATTCCTGGAACATAAAGGACGCATGGTGCTTTGCGTCTATCTGGGAGCAGGTGCAAAAGACAGGATATGGTTTTGCCACCATCGAACGGTACTTCAACTCGCTCTATGGGGTAGGGCGAAATAGCACTTCTTCTATCAACCATCTCTGCTAGTTTTTGAGTGAGATATATTTTCACTGGATTATCGTCAAAATATATAGGGTGCTGCGCCATTCTGTAGGATTCAACCGCATGTTCGTAATGTTCTAATGCCGTCATCAGAAACCCTTGTTTTTCAGCCTGTTTTGCCAGTGCTTCATCATGCTCTGCTTTTTGGCGCCACATTTTGGGAAGCATCCGATAATTATGAGCGCGCTTTGGTGTTTCCCAATCATCTCTCTCAAAATTCTGAACTCTACCACGCATATTAAGCGCAAGGTCGAGCATCCATTGTTGCTCGTCTCGTTTGGTTCTCAATGACTTCATTCTGAACTCCCTAATCTTGATTTCTATTTAGTCTAAGAAATGGCGTTACCATTCAGGCTTATCTCCACTTTAGGTTCAAGCGGTTTGGCAAGGGTTGCGTGCAAATAACACGATCTTGCTGATAATTCTAACAAGCGCTCATACTCCTCTTCAGAGGCATCTCCATTCATATAAAGATGCGTATCAACAGCAGCCATCTTGCCAATTTGGGCGCCGTTTTCTTCGCTTACCTCGAAATCTACAGTTTGGGTAAGGCGCATTCCACTGATAGAGAATTTCTGATGTTCAATATATCGGTGTAACTGCGTTAAAAAGCAGAACGACACGCCTGCACACATATGGCTTAAGCCAGAAGGAGCAGAGTTACCCCCCTCATCACTGCCAATCTCAAAACGGGTCATCCCCGGAAGCCCAAGGACGGTATCAGCAATGACCGTGCTTGCATCACCAGTGCTATGGCTCTCCCCATAGATGTTACGGATAATTTTTGTTGTTGTTCCTGTGGGTGCTTTTGTTATTTCCCCCTCTAATTCTTCGCCTGTTTTTCTGATTATATCATCCATAAATTTAGCATCACTAACAGGTGCAGGTGTTGTCTGGTAGATCATGAAGGGATCTGCAGCGGCATCTATTGGACAATTTGGCAAGTTTGATAATGTTTTTTGGGTGCCATTTATGAATAAGGAAAATCGGCTATGAAGCTCGTTGCGATACCCATATATGAAAGGAGAAGCGGTTAGAGCATCTGATATAATCGTGTTAATTTTTTCAGCGCTTGTATCAGCGGTGATAGATATTTCAATTAGGGGCGGTTCTGCATGACCTGCAGCATCTCCCTTCACAAATGAGCCAGTCATATAGTAAAAATTAGAAACTTCCATGTCTATTTTGTCGATAATTATGTTATCACGTTTGGCAAATTGGCGAATACGCCCTGTTAATTCACCGTGAAGCGCTGCATTAAAGAAACCAAGCGGAAAAGGGGCAAGGTCGGTTCCAGATAGGTGTTTTCCTTCATCTGACGATAGCCGCCATCTGTTTCCTTTTTCGCCTTCTTGAACAAGGGCTTCTTTTTGAAATAAGGCCATTTGCCTTGCATGAGTTGTATAGGTTGTTGTTCCGGTTTTGCCTTGAACGATATCAGGTTGCTCTCCCCCTTTTATGAATAAAAAACCAAGTGGATAATTATCTTTATCTATGCTGGGATATTTCAAAAATTTCTCCTGTTTGTTCGGTGATAAGTTTGTTTGGGTTATGCTAGTTAACGGCTAGCGGTGCTAACGCATCGATGTCAGTCACAACATCAATAATTACTGGTTTGTTCATTTGTAATGCTTTTTTAATCGCAGTTTTTATATCTTCTGCTTTTTCTACTCTAATACCAACAGCTCCTATATTCTGAGCGATTTCTGCAAAATTTATATTATTGAAAGTCCACATCTGACGACCTTCGGCAGTTTGCTCTCCGCCATAGGCTTTATCAAAACCACGTTTTGACTGGTTGCCACCACTGTTATTATTTACAATCACAATTACATTAATGTTCCATCTTACGGCCACTTCGATTTCAGCAATATGGTACCAAAATCCAGCATCTCCAGTAAAGCAAATCACTGTTCTATCTGGCAGCGCACATTTTGCCCCAAGTGATGCTGGAAACGCCCAGCCAAGATGGCCAGCGCTTCGAATGTAATTTTGGTTTGGATGCTGCAGATCAAACATACCGCCCATCCACATACCAGCATGGCCTGTATCCACAACAATCACAGCGTTGTCTGGAGCGTTATCGCTAATTTCCTTGCATAATCGCTCTGGCCTTATTGGATTGGCATCACTTTCCATTAGGGATTTATATTTGTGATACCAATCACGTCTTAGCTCGTGGACATGCTCAAGCCAGTCAGTGCGCTCGCTAATGATAAGTGCAGATGCGAGCGCATTCATCCTCTCAAGGATTGCTTTTGCATCGCCTTGTATTGCAACTTCAAGAAGATAGTTTCTGCCTAGATTTTCAGGTTCGATATCTATCTGAATAACCCGTGTTTTATCATCTGGCACTGTCCAGAAATGTGTTGTCATAGAGCTTGTTTCAGACCCAATAAATATCACAAGGTCAGCAGCTTTTACAGAGAGATTAGCTGATTCGCGTGAGTAAGTGCCAACCACACCACACGAAAGAGGATGGGTTGAATGAATTATATCTTTTCCATTCAGAGAAGTTGCAATTGGTATATTCAGCTTTTCCGCAAATTCGATTAATTCTAGGGAAGATTTGGAATGTTTTGCACCGCCGCCAGCAACAATAATTGGCCTCTGTGCTAATTGAATGGTGGTTAGGGCTTCATTTAATAATGTATCATTGCAAATCGGGCGATGCGGTGGAATGTGTGTGTCTGATATCTTGAAATTACTTTCAAATTCAAATTCCTCTAAATCTATTTGTGCTTCATTGCCTTTGAATTGCAAATGCACGGGACCTGGTGAGCCAGAGGTTGAAACCCGAAACGCCTGTTCAACCATATCAGGAATCCGGCTAACATCATCAATCGTTGCATTGAATTTTGTGACAGGCTCAAATGCAGGCATATCATCTATTTCTTGATAGACCTTCTTGAATTTTGTTTTCGGATCTCTGCCACCTGTAAGAGCGATTACAGGAGAATGCGCCAGAAATGCATCTCGCAACCCTGCTGCTATATTCACAGCACCAATTACCTGTGCCATGCAAATAGCAGGCTTTCCAGATGCCCGCGCATAACCATCTGCCATATAAGCAGCTGATTTTTCTGAATGAACGTGAAGTCTTTTGATATTTGTCCTTTTCTCTATTTCCACCATTGTTCTTCTTAAGACGGCCGGAACCATAAAAATATGGGTAATCCCATAAGCTTTTAATAATTCTGCTAATATAACTGCACCAGTTTGTTTATTCATTTATGTGATTCCATTCTTATTAAAAAGGCGTCTTCAACAATGCATGGGTTGTAATAATTAGTTTAGGGGCTAAACGCTCCGTTAGTTCAAAAAATATGTCCAATTATTCTAGAAAAAGCGTAGCTCCTATCCCAACTAATAATTATTTTATAGCAAGTGGGTTGGTAGGCGAGCCAACAGCGCCTGTAATGGGTAAGGCTGGCGCAACAAACATAAATTCATAAATTCCGTCTGAAGCGCAATCAGCTGCTAATTCGCCAAGAGAAAATATTTCTCCCATCGTAATGCCCATAATTGGGATTGTAATCCAATGCCAGGGCTGATTTATGCCTTCCACGGATTCGTTGGGGCGTACTTCACAACCCCAAGTGTCTGAGGCAATGGCTGCTATTTCTTTTTCTTGTAGCCATTCTAGCGTCTCAAAAGCAAACCCAGGCGCATCGCCTCCAGGATAGCCATCCCAATTTCCATTTTTAAGCATTTCTTCCATTTGGCCAGTGCGAACAATTACATAATCCCCGCGCTTAATTTCAACCTGCTGGGATTTTGCGGCCCTGTCCAGATCATCGCATGTAATCCCGTAACCATCCTCTAGTCGTTCAACACCCCTTTCTCTTGGCACATCTAATAGCACGTCGCGCCGGACCATTTTAGTCTTTGTTTTCT
>JAACDT010000014.1 GCA_009936885.1 Alphaproteobacteria bacterium | reverse complement strand
GGCAGGACTGTCTCATTACCTTAGCGCGGGGGTCAAAATTTTTGTAAACCCTGTGACCAAAACCGAATAGGCGGAATGGATCATCCTTGTCACGAGCGCGTTTTACATACTCTGCAATATTCGACTTATCCCCAATTTCTTGAAGCATATTAAGAACAGCTTCATTTGCGCCACCATGAGCAGGACCCCATAGAGAGGCAATACCAGCTGCGATACAGGCAAACGGATTAGCACCAGAAGATCCAGCAAGCCGTACCGTAGATGTAGATGCATTTTGCTCATGGTCTGCATGTAAGATTAATATTTTATCCATAGCATCTGCTATAATGGGATCTGGAATGTAATCTTCTGCTGGGACAGAGAAACACATTTGCAGGAAATTCTCAGAATAACTCAGCTCATTCTTTGGATAATTAAATGGTTGGCCTATTGAATATTTATAGGCCATCGCGGCGAGAGTAGGCATTTTTGCGATAAGCCTGCGAGATGCGATCATCCGTTGATGCGGGTCTTGAATATCTGTTGAATCATGATAGAAAGCAGATAGCGCGCCTGTTACACCGCATAATATTGCCATTGGGTGTGCATCTCTGCGAAAACCCCTGAAAAAAGTAGATATTTGTTCATGCACCATCGTGTGATGGGTTATTGCATCTATGAACTCATCTTTTTCAGTTCTGTTTGGTAACTCTCCATTTAAAAGAAGATACGCAACTTCTAGGAAATTCGATTTTTCTGCAAGGTCTTCAATAGAATAGCCGCGATGGAGAAGAATGCCCTCATCACCATCGATATAAGTAAGCCCAGATATACAAGAGCCTGTTGCACCGTATCCAGGGTCAAAGGTAAATTTATTGGCTGCTCCGTAAAGTCCGCGCACGTCGATAACATCTGGACCAATGGTTCCCTTCATCACCGGGAGTTTAACGTATTCGCCCGTTAAATCATCTGTCAATGTCATGGTATGATTGTCATGCTGTAACTTATTCATTTTTTTCCCCAGTAACGCAATTCAAAAATGACTGCTTTTTAGATTAGCCAATTTAAAGTATTTTATAATATCGATATTTTGAGCCTATTATATCCACAATAGCACTCTAATTGCAAATCTGATAAATACGATATTTCACCTCGTCAAAACCCAAAGAATATATGAGATCAAATAGTGCAGGCGCAGATTTATTTCCAGTCAATACAATTCTAAGTGGGATTCCTAAATCTTTCATTTTTAGGCCTTTTTCTGCAAGCCAGCTATTCATAAAACTTTGAAAGGCGTCAGCATCCAAAGGCGTCTTATCAACAATATCAGAAAAAGATTTTAAGATAGTGCAACTATCGTCTGTGATTAATGCCTTAACGTCACTCTCAATTTCAGGTGCGCCGTCATAAATTAAATAGTCAATCTGAGATGAAAGCTCGTTAATGATAGAGGCTCTCTCAGTTAGATGTGGGTAAAGTTTATTAAATCTTGCCTCAAACGCGCTGCTTATTGTTTTGTTTGGTTTTTGATGATGGTAACTTAAAATTTGCTTGTACAGGTTTTCTGCGCTCTGTTTTTTTAACCAATATGCATTTACCGAAATTAGTTTATGCATATCAAATCTTGCAGGCGATTTTCCAATTGAGCGCCCATCAAACCAGGATATAGCCTGCGTTAAAGAAAAATATTCGTTATCACCATGAGACCAGCCGAGCCTTGCTAGATAATTATTCATTGCATCTGAATAAATCCCCATATTCTTATAGGTATCAATGCCAGTAGCACCATGGCGCTTTGACAGCTTGGCCCCATCTGTTCCATGTATGAGCGGAATATGCCCAAAAATGGGAGCCTTCCAGTTTAAGGCATTATAAATTTTAGTTTGCCGAATTGCATTATTGAGATGGTCATCTCCTCTAATAATATGAGTGATGCCCATATCATAATCATCTACAACTACTGCAAGCATATAAGTTGGAGTCTCATCACTTCGCATTAGCACCAAATCATCAAGCTGCTTGTTTGCAACGCTAACTTCGACCTGAACCAGATCATCAATCATAGTGTCGTTTTCATCTGGCATTCGAAGACGTAAAACAGGTTTTTGATCCTTATCGCCATTATAGCTAGGAACTCTCCATGGGGAGCGAAATGGTGTTCCGTCCTGTTTATTGTCGTCACGCATTGTCTCAATTTCTGCGGGTGACAGATAACAATAATAAGCTGCACCAGATGCCGCCAGTTCATTGGCAACTTGCTTATGTCGGTTTACATTATGAGATTGATAGATTGCAGGCTCGGTGCCTTCAAGGCCAAGCCATTTTAAGCCCTCAAAAATAGCTTCGATTGCATCACTTGTTGAGCGCTGTCTATCTGTATCTTCAATTCTAAGCAAATAGCGGCCACCATAGTGTTTGGCAAATAAGTAATTAAAAAGAGCCGTACGAGCACCCCCAATATGTAAATATCCTGTCGGAGAAGGTGCAAATCGAGTAATGACCGTCATTCTTTATTAATCCTTATTTGCTTAGTATTCTTGTAGATGAATTATTCTAGGCCGCTTTATAGCATGAGAAATAATATATGGGCAGACATGATTCCACAAAGATATAGTTTTTTCTGGCTTGTAGGGTTTTTTATAGTAGGAATTCTACTCATAGATATTATGCCATTTAGACTACCCACAGCGATATATTTGGTACTAATTTTTGGGGTGATACTGCTTGTCCGTGATATTTTGATTTTTAATCAGAGTGGTTTTTATTATTACAGCAAATTGGTGCTATTATTTTTTCTGTTAGGTTTATCTGTCTCTGGTTTGCATTTAAATCTGAAATAATACGCTGATTTTAAATTCAGTTTATACAGGCACCGTAACAGCTCGGATAGGTTTGATTAAGAAGTATGAACAAAATTGAATCCGTCTTACAGTTGCCCCAACTATTAGCGATACTGATGTAAGTCTTCAAGCACTGCGTAATTTTGTATTTGGTCCTATGATACGCATGATTATCAGATTAGTGACACTTGGCAATGTAAGCAGAGCAGAGCTGATGGAAGTGAAAACTTATATATATGTTTTTCTGGCACGAATATTGTTGTTCAAATAGATAATGAAATGCTGATGCAGCTGGGCGATAACGAAGCTCAAGAAACAAACTATTATAATAGATGTACCTTAGTGCCTGAATGAGCGGAGCAAGGTTCACTAACAGGGGTGCTTTTACCTAATCAAATGATGCATTTTAAATCAAATCAAACAAGTTATGGTTTTAAGCCGTGGCGTTTGGATTAGGCGTGGTTAGCGATATTTACGAATTAATCCACATAGCTTTCCTTGAATGCGCACCTGATTATTTGTAAAATAACGTGTTTCATATTGCGGGTTAGCAGCTTCAAGTGCGACACGTCCTGATTCGCGTTTAAACTTCTTTAAAGTGGCCTCATGCCCGTCAACTAAAGCCACTACAATATCCCCATTTAAGGCCTGTTCCGTTTTTCGGAGTATAACCGTATCACCATCGTGTATGCCTGCATCTATCATTGAGTCGCCAACAATTTCAAGGGCATAATGCTCTCCTGATTCTATCATGCTGGCGGGAATAGATAAAAATGATGACGGATCAGAAATAGCTTCAATGGGTGTGCCAGCTGCAATTCTGCCAAGCATCGGAAGTTCAATCTGATGCGAGGTTTGAAATGGAGCATGGATAATATTAGTATCTGTATTAGTGTCTATTTTCTGGTTTGTTTCTAAAGCTGTATTTTCATTTCTAATAATCTCTATAGCTCTTGCCCGGTTTGCAAGGCGCCTGATAAATCCGCGCTCTTCAAGCCCGCTTATTAAGCGGTGAATTCCCGACTTGGAGGCAAGACCAATAGCCTGCCTCATTTCATCAAATGAAGGGGACGCTTGATGTTTATGTTCATAATCTCGAAGAAAATTTAATAATTCACGTTGTTTAATAGTTAACATAACCAGCCTCGCTATCTGTTCTTTGTTTGTTCTATCACACAAAAAGAGAACAAATCAAGAATATTTAAAATAAAGCAGGAAAATTTAGAATTGGAACAGGCGCGCCAGCTTCTATCCTTGGCGAATGAGCTGGGCGCTGTATAAGGCAATCAGCGCTTGCTAAGGTTGCCAGCATAGAAGAATCTTGCTTGCTGGCGGCGCTCACCTGCTTATTTCCTTCATCATCTACTGAGAGCTTTGCTCGCAAATATTCTTCCCGTCCGTCATTTTCAGGAAGGCTGTTTGTGGTAAGGGCAGATGAAAAAACAAGGTTTGGGTCCTGGCTTAAAAATTGTTTGATAATGGGCTCCAAAAATAATACCGAACAAACCCCAACTGATACAGGGTTGCCAGGCAATCCCAGAAAAGGTATATTTTTATAGTGCCCGAACATTAAAGGCTTTCCTGGGCGCATAGCTATTTTCCAGAAATAAAGCTCCGAGTTAGCACTTTTATTAATATCCTTGGCAATATAGTCATGGTCACCAACCGAGGCACCGCCTGTTGTGATAATTAAATCAAGATTTGGACATTCCTCTAGATATTCGATTAAGGCGCCTGATTTATCTGGCAGGATGCCAAGATCAACAGCGATACCGCCACATGCTCTAATTAAGGCGCAAAGCAGTAAATTATTAGAATTTACCAATTGACCTGTCTGTGGTTTTTCGCCCGGAGGTACTAGCTCATCACCACTTGTTAGCACGCCTATTTTAGGTTGCTTTACAACTGGCACTTCGTGATAGCCAGCAAGTGCAATTAAGGCGCATTCTCGTGCGGTAAGCTTACTTGATTTGGAGATAATTTTTTCGCCCGCTGAAAAGTCTAAACCAGAAGCGCGAACATATTGCCCTAATTTCGGTCGCTCATTTATTTCTATTCCGTCTTGGGATATTTTTGTATCTTCTTGAAGAATTATGGTATCACACCCATCTGGAATAACTGCTCCTGTAAAAATACGAACTAGCTGTCCTGATAATAACCGTTTGTTATAAATATGGCCTGCAGATGATATGCCGACTTGTGGAAGTATGGCAGGAATATCCACAATATCTGAAATTCGTGCGGCATACCCATCCATTGAAGACACTGCCTCAGCTGGATGAGATAATAAAGCAGTTAAGTCTTGTGCAATAATTCTATTATGAGCCCGTTCAATAGAACATTTTTCAGAAGATAAAGAAGATATGTTTTTTAACATATTCTCTCGCGCCTCAGAAACAGGTAGCAGAGGATTATTCTGCATCGAGCGTTCCAGATTTTCCGCCAGACTTATGCGTTAACCGAATATCGCTAATACGCATTTTTTTATCGGCTGATTTACACATATCATAGATAGTTAGCGCCGCCACACTTACCGCGGTTAGAGCTTCCATTTCAATTCCCGTCTTTCCAGAAACAGAACATTCTGCTCTAATCTCAATGGCATCTAATTCATTATTAATTTCAAAAGAAAGATCTGTATGGTCTAACCCTAACGGATGACATAGCGGGATGAGATTAGCAGTTTGCTTTGCCCCTAGCACTCCTGCAATATGTGCCACGCTTAGAACGTCCCCCTTAGCAAAATCATCGTTTTTAAGTTTGTCTATTGTTGATTTGGCCATAAATATGCGCCCCTTGGCAATAGCAACCCGTTTGGTTACAGCTTTGTTGCCGACATCCACCATATGAGGCTGACCTGCTTGATTAAAATGAGTGAATTCATCACTCATATCATGCATCCATTTCAAGTGGGTTGGAGAGAATGAACTTGGTTGCCTGCAATACATCCTCATGACGCATTAGAGACTCCCCAATTAAGAAGCATCTCGCCCCTGCATGCGCCATTTTTTGTAAATCATCAGGGACAAACAATCCTGATTCAGCAACTGCAATTTTAGTTTTTGGCAGTTTTGGAAGCATAGCAAGCCCAACGTCTAGCGAGATATCCATTGTTTTTAAGTTTCGATTATTTATTCCCATCAGAGGCGATGATAAAAGCATTGCACGCTCTAATTCAGCTTCATCGTGAATTTCAACAAGAACATCCATGCCGTACGAAATTGCAACTGCTTCCAATTCGTTTGCTTGTGCATCACTAAGAGATGCCATAATTAACAATATACAATCCGCACCAAGGGCTCTTGATTCTATAATTTGAATGGGATCAATCATAAAATCTTTTCGAAGCACAGGAAGATTTGTTGCTGCTCTTGCTAGTTGCAGGTTTTTATTGCTTCCTTGAAACCATGTCTCATCTGTTAGAACCGATAAGCAAGTAGCACCTCCAGCCTCATATTGTTTTGCCAGATGTTCAGGGTTAAAATCAGCTCTAATAAGGCCCTTCGAAGGAGATGCTTTCTTGAGCTCAGCAATCAGGCCATATCCTTTTTGCAATGCAATTTCCAAGGCATTTTTAAAACCACGAGGCGCATCTGCCAGTGCCGCATTTTCTTCTAATTGGGCTAGAGAGATATGCTGTTTGAGCTTGGCAATTTCTTCTATTTTTTTTGTGTTTATGGTATCCAGAATATTGGTCATTTATAGATCACACCAAGCTATGAATTGGTTATGGCAACAAGTTGGTCCAATGCACCCTTGGCAGCACCTGAATCAATCGCAGCTTCTGCTCGCTTAAATGCATCCCCGAGCTGTTTTTCATTTTTTGTGGCAACTAAGGCTGTTGCCGCATTTATACATGCAATATCACGGTACGCGCCCAATTCACCATCCAGTAATGCGTGTAATTTTCCAGCATTAAAGGTAGCATCGCCGCCTTTTATTGCATCAAGAGGCGCATTTGATACCCCGAAATCTGACGGATTAATTACAAATTCTGAAATATCACCTGAATCAAGGGCATAAACAATCGTAGGGCCAGATAGCGAAACCTCATCAATTCCACAATCACCATGAACGATAAACGCATGCTTAGTGCCAAGAAGTTTAAGAGCTTCTGCAAAAGGGCGGCCCCATTTTGCATCATAAACACCGATCAGCGCTTTATCAACAAAGGCGGGGTTTGATAAAGGGCCAAGAAGGTTAAAGATTGTTGTAACCCCCAGCTCTATGCGAGTTGGACCCACAAAGCGAAGGGCAGGGTGGTGCCTTGGAGCCATCAGAAACCCAATCCCTGCGTGGGTTATGGCATGTTCAATTTGCGTAAAATCACATTCCAGATTAATACCTAATTCGCTTAATATATCAGCAGCACCGCTCTTGGACGAAACCGCCTTGTTACCATGT
>JAACDT010000101.1 GCA_009936885.1 Alphaproteobacteria bacterium | reverse complement strand
TGGAGTTTATAATGACAGAGAACTATTTCAAGCATTTACTGATAAACGACAAGGAGGGGATATGGTCCTTGAATTCTGTGATAAGGCTATTGAGCTTGACCCTGAATTTTGTGACCCGTTTGTACTTAAATGCCGCGTTTTGTTTGGACGAATTTTTAGTCATGAATATCGCGATGAACGCAAACAAAATGAAAAAGATTTTCATAATTATTCGCAAAAAGCCTACGAATTGGATGGTAGTAATCCAGAGGCTTTAGTTATGTATAGTCGTTCCTTTAACATAAAAAAGGACCTCACGAAGAGAAACGAATATGCAAAAAAAGCACTTGAAGCAAATCCTAGTCATCCTGATACAAATTATGACTTTGGCTTGTCCCTTTGTAACGATCGAGAATTTGAAGAGGCGCTTGTATATGTTAATAAGGCAATTGAGATGGACCCAGCCAATAAAGATAGGTTTGAGGGTTTTTTGCCTCTTTTATTCATGGCTATGCGGGACCTTGAAAATTCGCTGAAATGGTTGCTGTTGATGAATGAACGAGGTGCACATAGTCGCTATTTAGGCTGGCTTGCCTGCACCTACGCTCATTTAGATGAAATGGAGAAAGCTGGGGAACATTTAGAAAAATTTTTAAAAGAGAGGCCAGAAATAAAAACACTAACAGATTATCGTAGCGTTGCGCCCACAATTGCAGAAGAATTTCTTATCGAGGGGTTAAAAAAAGCAGGAATGCCAGAATAATCTGCAGCTTGTGAATGTTACAATACCAAAAATTGTCTAAGGTCTTATACCACCAAAATCAATCTTACGCTTATTTAGTGCTGAAAATTAAGGCTTACCTCCCCGATTCCTGGAATTTTTACGGAGAACTCACTACCATTTGAGGGGTGTGGTGGAATAACAGACCCAAGAAGCACAATATCTCCCTCAAGGATGCCTCGCCCTAATGCTGATGCAACTCTATTACATTCAATCAAACCATCGGTGATTTCGCCAATTTTTGATTCAATATCTATAGCAGGATCCCACGTCTTATCCCCTTGACGAATATGAATTTCGAGCCCAGTTGCGCCACCAGACCACCCGCTATTTGTGGATGGAAACATTACCCAACCTCTTTGGAAAATATTATCAGATAAAATAGTCTCAGCATCGCTTGGTGGCGTATGAAAATCAAGTAATTCAATCGCGGGAACCAAGCTAGCTACGCAATCCATTATTTGTTCTTTTGTAGCATTTTTAGGAATATCTGATGAGATGTGAGCCGCAATTTCAGCCTCTACGCAGGGTTTTATCATCTTACTAACGTCTTTAGTTGCACCAGATTCTAGCTCACCTGCATCAAACAGGCCCCCAATAAGCGGCTTGGAAGTATTTAACGCTTTAAGTGCCGCTGGTGAGCCGAACCCAAGTTTCCAGCCAATTTGTTTTTGACCTGCGTTCATACGAGACGTTAAGGCGGTTTCGATAATTTTTAACTGTGCTTCATCGGTCATTTGTTGGTTCCCCCATATCTCATTTCTTTACTACATCATTTTGAGATATATATACATCAGATAATATTTACATTAACTAGTAAAAATAGTCTATATGGGGTCGCCATTACAAATTAAGTATTATGATATGGGTTTAAAGGTGACGTTAACTTTTTGAAGTGATATATTTTTGAATAAATGATATGTAACCTATTTTTTCAAAAGCCACTATTTTGCATTTCTATAAAATCCAGACCTATTTGAATTGACTGAATGCCTATGCTCTAGTTTTAGCAGTTGAATTATTAAGCCCACCATAACAAAGGTCTAATGTCATTGTTGCTGGTTGTTATATCATAAAATTTTATTTAATTTAGCTTTTGCGTCCTCATTGACCCAACTCATTACAACATTTTTATGATTGGTCAAAATCCAAGCTGCTGCCTCACTAGCAGAAGCGTTGTTTGCTTCCTTCCAAGCGAGCATTTTGCTGATAATATCATTAGGAAAGGTCATATTCTGACCAAATTTGACTACTTTGGGCTCTCTCTTTGCAAAGTCTGCAGTTAACGCGTTTAATACAGGGTCTGATTGAAATCCTGAAGGAGGAAGCTTATCTCCACGCGAGTC
>JAACDT010000100.1 GCA_009936885.1 Alphaproteobacteria bacterium | reverse complement strand
GCCGCCAGTCCCGGCTGCGGGAAAATAGCAATATTAGGTGCATTGTTGGAACGTAAATCAGCGACGACTAAAGCTGCGAAATCTCGGGAACCAGAATATTGAATGGTTGCCCCAGTTGCTTGTTCAAAGCAACTCACTGTTGCTTCTAGCATTTCTTGATCTGTTCCTAGCATAGAGCCCTGCATGGTGATAATCTCACCAGGAAAACTTCCCAAATCACCCAATTTAGATGGCGTATCGCAAACACCTGCAAATGCAGACCCTGCGAGCAGAATTGATGCAAAGCCAGCAGCACCAATTACTTTGCGTGTATTAGTCATGTATTTTCTCCTAAAAAAAATTGACCCAATTAGGATCGTAAATTTACATTCCAATCCCCTATTTGAACGAGACCATAAACATATTTTAATTAAATATACAAGAAGCTAATCAGCATTTTGGTGCCAAGTGAATGAGGCTAAACTTAACCATTTATTAACCAGTATTTATGTTATTTCTTGAAATGCAAAAATTTGCAGAGAATTCATAGGCTTGAGAGCCTTTGATTTGCGGATTTTATTCCGCACAGCCATGGTTGTTAATTCAAAAATTTATGGTACTTCATGCCCGTTTGCCATCTCATATATCTCAAACCAGCTCTGCCTATCCAACTTTACGTTACATGCCATTGAAAGTGATTTGATTCGTTCAACTGAGTTCGTGCCCATTACTGGCATAATTTTGGCAGGGTGCGCGAGCAGCCAAGCAACGGCAATCGCAGTTGGCGATGTATTATGGCTATTTGCAATAGTGTTTAGAAAAGCGAATAATTCTTGATTGCTCTCATCATATATCCTACCGCCTGCAAGAGGTGACCAAGCCATGATTGGCAGTCTTTCTTTCTGCATAAACGCAATATCGCCATTAGTAAAACACTCATTGGCTAATACGCTTATTTCTATTTGGTTTGTCACTAGTTTTTGATGCATATAGGACTGTAAGAGAGCAAAATCATGCGGTTTAAAATTTGAAACGCCGATATGTTTTGCCTTACCTGATTCAACCAAACTATCTAGGACAGCCCCTGTCTGTTCTGCATCCATCAAAGGGTCTGGGCGATGAATTAAAAGAAGGTCTATGTAATCAATATTCATGAGCTTGAGCGATTGTTCCACTGATTGGGTGATATGCTCTCTTGATGTGTCGTAATATTTAACTCGCGCATCTCTATGCCTTCCAATAGGCGCAATGATGTCGCATTTAGTAACAATCTCCAGTGTGTCACGATAACCTGATTGTCTTAACGCAGTGCCAAATACCTCTTCAGCTTCATAGCCTCCATATATATCGGCCTGATCTATTGTTGTAATTTGCTGCTCAAGACAAGCCTCTATCTTCTGATTTACATAAGATGGGCTAGTATCACTATCATCTGTTAGTCGCCACATACCATAAATAATTTGTGAGAGTGACACATCATCACTTAGGTTAATTCTATCCATGTTAAGTACGTTCTCCAGCTGCCAATGGTGTTAATGGCGGGGTATCTGGGACCCTACCATAAATATGCGGCAAAGAGCAGGTTTCTAACTGTCCCATAATTTTTGAGCCAAAATGAACACATTCATCCATATGCGGATAGCCAGACAAAATAAACGCTCTTATACCCATTTTCTGATAGGATTCAAGTTCTGATAAAATCTGGTCGGTGGAGCCTACAAGAGCTGCCCCGCACCCAGAGCGTGCCCTGCCTACACCTGTCCAGAGGTGGGGTTCTATAAACCCAAATCCATCTGCTATCTCCCTGTTTTTTGCCTGATGAGCAACCCCTAGAGAAGTACTGTCTAAGGCGCGATCACGGATGCTACTGCCTTTGCCGTCATCAAGCTTAGAGACAAGATCCTGTGCATATTCTCTAGCCTCTTTCTCGGTATCTCTTACGATAATATGAACTCGCAATCCATAATCTAATGTTCGGTTATGCTGTTCTGCCAGACTTGAAACGGCCTTCATTCTTTGTGTCAGAATTTCCTTAGTCTCTGGCCACATAAGATATACATCACAAAATTCAGCACATAATGCCAAAGCAGACGGTGAATATCCCCCAAAATATAATAAAGGTCCGCCATTCTGCTGATAGGGTTTTGCAGGATCTGCAGTTACATTTTCAAATTGATAAATTTCACCTTTGAAATTAATGACATCCTGTGTCCATGCTTGTTTTAATATCTGCACAACTTCACGTGAGCGCTGATATCGATAAGCGCTATCTTCAATTTGACCTGGAAAGTCAGAAGAAATGATATTTACAGTAAGCCTGCCTTCCAGCATATGGTCTAATGTTGCAAGTGTTCTTGCCAACATAATCGGTTGCATTTCCCCACATCTAACAGCAGCAAGTAAATTTATTTTTGAGGTAATAGGAGCGCATCCAGCAACAAAAGATAGCGTATCTTGACCCACCTGATAGGAGGATGGGCATAATATATTGCGAAACCCCTGTTCCTCGGCGGTTTTAACAATTTGCGAGCAATGCTCCCAAGATGATTTCAACGATGCGTCTGGCACACCAAGATGGGCGTAATCATCTGAACATAATGCCGAAAACCAAGACACTTCGACTGCTTCTGTTTCTTGTGAAGTAACTCGAACAATGGTCATTGTCTCTCCAAACTTAACAATTATGGTTATACTCTAATTTGCTATGTAGCATAAATGAAGTATTTTTAGCACCTCAATATGAGGCAATTTTATAACGATGCTAATAACTGAATTCATCCAATAATATATAGGGTAATTTATAGGGTAATTAATCTAGTTACAAATCAAATATAAATCTGTAAAAATACTTTTTATAACTGATATAGAGTGCTAAAAATTGCCCACTGAAAAAATATAAGCTTAAAAATAAAAGTCATAAAATAAAAGAAAGTCTGTTTTAATGAGTGCTGGATTGAATTATGGGTTCGTTGGATGTGGCATGATGGGCCAAGAGCATATCAGAAACTTAAATCTGATAAATGGCAGCAACATTGCAGGTATCTTTGAGCCTGACGGGAATATGCGGCAAGACGCGGCGACCATTGCCCCCAATGCGAAATTTGTATCATCTATCCAAGAATTACTTGAAATTAAGTCTCTTGATTGCATCCTCATCGCTTCGCCCAATCACTGCCATTTAAACCAATTTGAAGAGATATTCAAAACACGACCATTGCCTTTGATGATTGAAAAACCTTTATTCACTAATCCTGCGGATAATGCGCGTATTTCCTCTCTTCTCAAACATTATCCAGAGCCTGTATGGGTTGCGATGGAATACCGATATATGCCACCTATTGCCTACCTGTTAGATAATATGGAAGCAGCCGCAGGTAATATCTCCATGGTATCTATCAAGGAACATCGCTTTCCATTTTTATCGAAAGTCAATAATTGGAACCGGTTTAATCAGAACTCAGGCGGAACATTTGTAGAGAAATGCTGTCATTTTTTTGATCTGATGAGGCTTATTACAAAAAGTGAAGCCAAACTGGTAATGGCTCTTGCAGGTCAGGCAACCAACCACAAGGATGAAATCTATGATGGCCAGGTACCTGATATCGATGACCATGGATATGTCTTGATTGAATTTGAAAATGGAATGAAGGGCATGTTAGAATTATGCATGTTCGCTGAAGGGTCGCGTTTTCAGGAAGAAATATCGGTTATAGGCGAATTTGGAAAAATTGAGGCATTGGTGCCTGGACCTGGCCGTTTTTGGCAACATCCAGTGCTACCTGCACCGCTACCACAAGTTATAATCTCCCCAAGATCGAGTGAGGGGTTGCGTATTTTAGATCTGCCAGTTGATGAGGCTTTACTTGAAGCTGGCGACCATAATGGCGCTACCTTTTACCAACATATGCGATTTGCGGAAGCCATTACCAACAAATCGAATGTTGATGTAACACTGCAAGATGGCTCGGCAGCAGTTAGAATAGCATTTGCAGCACAACAAAGTGCGAGCGAGGGTCGGGCTATAAAATTATAGTTTTATTACTTATCTGCATCGGTTTAGCAATTTAATAATTACTTGTCCGTATTCTCAAGATAAGAAATTATGAGCGAGCTCGAAAACCCATGCGGTTAACTCAAAAACGGGTTTTGCAAATATTAAGCAGGCATAATCACAATGATCTTGCCAGCAAATTATGCGACTTAACGCTTGGCATGCTCATATTATTAAATGTTACCGCCATAACATTGGAATCAGTGCCACAAATAGGGGCACGGTTTCATCTCTAATTTTACTATTTTGAAATCCTATCTATCAGCATCTTTACTATTGAATATGTAACTAGGATCTGGGTAAGTGCTATAGATGTCAAAGAAAAAGCAACACGAATTTTAAAAGGAGGCTAAGTTACCTTTTTAGCTTTGCTTGGATTGTTGATTTGATATCGATATTGCCAAGCATTTTATTTATGTTTAACGGGCTTGATTTACGCTGGATGCGCGTATTTCGGCTAATACGACTATTAAAGTTTTCGCATTACTCCCCGGCGCTTGAAAGCCTCACCGCTTCCCTAAAGGCAGAACGAAACTCTTTCACAGCTGCGATTTACTTATTCTTGATTGCTTTATTCTTTTCTAGTGCTCTTATGTATATGGCTGAGCATGATCCCCAACCAGCAAACAAATCATCGAGTTTGAGATTGCTTCAGCCTTAAATGACGGCGCTATAAAACTAGATGAGCTTGAAAAAATTTACATATTAAAACGAGAACTCAACCTGTCGGATGAGTAAGTAACTATCTTAATAAAATTGCTGTCAGAGAAATCTAACTAGAAATCAGATGGATTAACGTTAGACTCTCATGACAGCGTTATGGCTTAATTTGAGGCAAGACATTTCTTTAGCGATGAGGACATGTCTCTTATCAGCTGAAAATATTGGTCTGGTCCATTTTGAATCGATGAGCCTAGGGGATCTAAAACGCCTGTTCCAGCATTTGTATTTTCTGTTATTGTTGATACTAACCTCGGCTCAAACTGAGGCTCAGAAAAAACACAACTAGCATCTAGGCTTGCTACCTTTCCTTGTAATTCTCTTATACGATCTGCACCGGGAAGAACTTCGGGCGATACAGTTATAGACCCTATTGCCGATACATTAAATCTTCTTTCAAAATACTGATATGCATCGTG
>JAACDT010000099.1 GCA_009936885.1 Alphaproteobacteria bacterium | reverse complement strand
ATCTTATTCTTATGCTCTGATGCATCGCGTTATGTCACTGGACAGATTTTAATGGTTGATGGGGGCTTTACGGCAAAATGAAGGCACTCGTTTATAAAGCTCCCCAAACTCTTTCCTTTGATGAGGTGATTGAGCCGATCGCAGATGAAGGTGAGGTGATTATCCGCGTTGACACGGTAGGTATATGTGGGTCAGATATGCATGCTTATCTTGGTCATGATGACAGGCGTCCAGCCCCCCTGATTTTGGGGCATGAAGCGGCAGGGCAAATTAAAAACGGAGTATATAAAGATAAGCGCGTCACAATTAATCCCCTGGTGAGCTGCAGAACTTGCGAATTTTGTCATCGTGGAGCTCAAAACTTATGTTTATCCCGGCAAATAATTTCCATGCCACCGCGAGAGGGTGCATTCGCTGAATTTGTAAAAATTCCTTTTGAAAACTTGATTGAGGTACCAGATAATGTCAGCCTTGACAAAGCAGCCCTTGCAGAACCTGTTGCGTGTGGATGGAGTGCAGTACGAAAATGTTCAAACTTTCTTGGAGAACGATTTAATATAGCAAAAGCACTTGTAATTGGTGGTGGGGCTATCGGCGTTGGGGCCGCATTAAGTTTGATTGCCCAAGGTGTAGGAAGTGTTATAATTATAGAACCTCAGGAAAGTAGGCGGAAATTTATTCAAAACCATATAGGGCTAGAGGCAGCTGCTGAAACAAGCTCCGTACCTCAATTTGACATTGTGATCGATGGTGTTGGGGTTAGTGCTACGCGTTCGCTATCTAGCCTTGTTGTAAAAGCAGGTGGAGTTATTGCTCATATAGGTTTGGGCTCAAGTGAAGGAGGGCTTGATGCAAGAAGAATAACTTTGCAAGGAATTTCATTTTTTGGCTGCTATACTTATACGCCAGCCGATTTTCGAGAAACCGCAAACGCTATTTTTGACGGGAGCTTAGGCGCATTAGACTGGGTGCATTTTCGGGCCCTATCAGAGGGCGCAAAGGCATTTGAAGATTTGCAAAATGGGTTTGT
Source organism: Alphaproteobacteria bacterium (assembly GCA_009936885.1). Taxonomy (GTDB): domain Bacteria; phylum Pseudomonadota; class Alphaproteobacteria; order Puniceispirillales; family Puniceispirillaceae; genus UBA5951. The sequence continues at coordinate 15,431 of JAACDT010000099.1, read as the reverse complement.
TACCCATCCAAAAATACTATTGAAACCCTGACTATAGGAGATAATAAAATGTCAGAAATTCCACATTTGTTGGTTCACGATCATGAAGACACAGTTGGTGTTGTCGTTGTTGAGGAACTCGAGGCGGGAACAGATATGCTTGTTTGCATAACACATGATAATTCAACCTTTCGTTTAAAAGCAGAGCAAGCAGTTCCTATCGGTCACAAGATATCTCTTAAAGATCACAAGGTAGGCGACACTGTTTATAAATATGGCGAAGATATTGGCAGAATCATAGAGGATTGTGCAAAAGGTCATCATTTACATACACATAATTGTAAAACTAAGCGTTGGTAGGGAGCTAGAAATGACTGATTTTTCAAATGTAATGGTTCAAGGTTATCGACGTGACAATGGTCACATTGGTGTTCGCAATCATGTGTTAATCTTGCCGTTGGATGATATTTCAAATGCAGCATGCGAAGCAGTTGCCAATAATATCAAAGGCACATTGGCTATTCCACATGCTTATGGCCGGCTACAATTTGGGGAAGACCTAGATGTACATTTTAGAACCTTGATTGGAACTGGGTGTAATGCAAATGTAGCAGCTGTTGTGGTTATTGGAATTGAGCCAGAATGGACCCAACGTGTTGTGGATGGTATTGCAGAAACAGGAAAGCCTGTTGCTGGGTTATCAATTGAACAAAATGGTGATTTAAAAACTATTATGGATGCCTCTCGTATTGCAAAGGAATATGTGCATTATGCGACTGAGCTTCAGCGAGAGGAATGCCCTCTTTCTAACCTCTGGATTTCAACTAAATGTGGTGAAAGTGATACTACCACAGGTCTTGGCTCCTGCCCGACAGTTGGTAATATGTATGATAAGCTTTTACCAACTGGGATTACAGGCTTTTTTGGTGAAACCTCTGAGATCACAGGCGCAGAGCATATTTGCAAAGAGCGAGCCATCAATCCAGAGGTTGGTGAGCGTTGGTATGAAATGTGGAAAGCATATCAAGATGATGTGATTTTTGCCCATCAGACAGATGACCTCTCTGATAGTCAGCCGACCAAAGGCAATATTCTTGGAGGATTAACCACTATAGAGGAGAAGGCACTTGGTAATCTTGAAAAAATCGGTCGAACATCCAAATATATAGATATTCTTGGCCCGGCGGAGAAACCTAAATCTGGGAGAGGATTATATTTTATGGATAGCTCTTCTGCAGCTGCAGAATGTGTTACATTAATGGCTGCAGGCGGGGCGGTCATCCATACATTTCCAACTGGACAAGGTAATGTGATAGGCAACCCCATTGTGCCTGTGATCAAAATCACAGCGAATCCAAGAACCATCCGTACTATGAGTGAGCATGTTGATGTTGATGTATCAGGTATTTTAAGACGTGAAACCACAATTGATGAAGCAGGCGATCTGCTAATAGATATGATCATACGCACAGCTAATGGCAGAAATACAGCTGCTGAAGCACTTGGCCATCGAGAATTTTCAATGACCAAATTATATCGATCAGCTTAAAAAAGGAGGGCGGAGGAAATCTCCGCCTCAATCTTTGGAACATATTTTCGTAAAAACGCAAGAAGCGATGCAAATCGTCTCTGATGCTTTTCAGTCTCATGGGATAAGCAACCAAAATGCTGAGATAATTGCCCATTATTTAGTTTTGGCTGAAACCGATGGCCAATTAGGACATGGTCTCTCCAGAGTTAAGAGCTATTTGGCTCAAATTAAAAGCGGAAAAGTAAATATCAGTAGTTCTGTTAGCTCAGAATTTCAGGGAAAGGGTTGGCTTACGCTAGATGCAGAACATGGATTTGCATTTCCAGCATTAGAACAGGCTTTTTCGCAAGCAATGCCTTTAGTTCGCGAAAATGGCGCCCTTCTCGTCACGATTAATAAATCCCACCATGCTGGCGTTCTAGGTCATCATGTTGAGCGCTATGCAGATCAGGGCGTTGTAGCGCTTATGTTTTCAAATACCCCGGCTGCGATGGCGCCTTGGGGTGGCTCCATCCCTATTTTTGGAACCAATCCTATTGCATTTTCCTGCCCAAGGGATAATGGCTCTCCACTAGTGATTGATCTCTCTCTTGCGAAGGTAGCGCGCGGTAAGATTATGAGAGCAAAAAGAGAAGGTAAAGAAATTCCAGAAGATTGGGCTGTTGATCTGGAAGGTATTGCTACAACAGATCCCGAACGAGCATTAAAAGGGACGATATTGCCAATGGGTGGGGCTAAAGGCGCTGTTCTTGCATTGATGGTTGAATTGATGACAGCAGGGCTAGCGGGGGCACATTTCGGATTTCAAGCTTCCTCATTCCTTGATACAAAGAGCTCAGAGCCTAATGTTGCTCAGACACTTATTCTTATCGCACCACCTCCTGAACGAATAGCTCATTTTGAGACGTTATTTTCTGCCATTTTAACTCAGCCAAATACACGGCTCCCGGGAATAAAACGACTTAAAAAGAGAGCAGATGTAGCAAAAAATGGGTTGAAAATCCTAAAAGATGACTACACATATATATTATCGCAAGTAAAATGATGACTAGCCAATTCCTGAACCAATATTACAGCCAATTTTGTCATATAGTGCATCGTTATTATCCGGGGGTAACATTGGCAGGAATTTTGGCGCTCGCAGCCCAATTTATTTCTGATTATTATGGTGCTCCAACAATGCTAATGGCGTTGCTTTTTGGGATGGCATTGAACTTCTTATCAAAAGAGAAGCGATGTGTTGCGGGTATAAATTTTACAGCAAAGAGAGTTTTACGTATTGGTATTTGCCTGCTAGGTGCGAGAATAAGTTTCGATATGATTTCAGCTATCGGTCTAGTTAATGTGGCAATCACTTTCATGGCGGTATTAGCAACTATCGGGTTTGGTATTGCTGTGTCTAAATGGTTTAATATTGACGGATATTTTGCATTCTTAACCTCTGGTTCAGTTGCTATTTGTGGTGCCTCCGCAGCTTTGGCAATTGCTGCAATATTGCCAAAAAATAAAAAGCGTGACGAAGAGCTTATATTTACAGTTGCTGGCGTTACCATCCTGTCAACATTTGCAATGATATTATATCCCATTTTAGGTCAAAAAATTGGTCTAACAGGAGACTCGCTGGGAATATTTTTAGGCACCACTATTCACGATGTAGCTCAAGTTGTGGGAGCAGGATATTCTGTGGATGAGCCAACTGGCGATATAGCAACAATTGTTAAGTTGCTGCGAGTTGCGATGCTGGCACCAGTTGTGGTCATCGCTGGATTGATTATTCGCTTTAAAATAGGTGGCAGAGGCGAGGGTGAGAGTCTGCCCATTCTACCTATATTTGTTTTGGGGTTCATTGTTATTCTAATCGCTAATTCTTTTGGTATATTGCCGCAAATTGTAAAGGAGGGGTTTCAGATTACCTCGCGATGGTTTTTAGTAATGGCAATTGCAGCCGTTGGTTTGAAAATAGATTTGAGTGAATTACGACACATCGGAAGGGCAGCTTTTTTTCTTATTATCGCGGAAACAGTATTTATTGCTGTGTTTGTGGCGAGTATTCTTTTTGTTTGAACCCATGTGGTAAACCCATCTGATAAATCTATCTCTAGTAACTTGGATAAAAATATTGTTTATATAATGGGCAAAACTTAGTTGCACAGATAGCAAGCTATGATGAGGCTTTTCTGTCGGAAGACAATCTGTTACTTATCTCGCTATTATCTAACGCCCTGTTATTTAACGCGCTGTTATTTATCCTGAGAATTTTGAGTAAATAGGAATGAACATGCAACTGCAAAACAAAACCGTCTGCATAATTGGTGGCTCTGGATTTATTGGAAGAGCATTGGTTGAAAAATTAGCGCGTGCAGGGGCTCGTATTACTGTTCTTACCCGAAATGCGGTGCGCTCAAAAAATCTAAAACCAGTTGGAGATGTTGGCCAAATAACAGTTATGTCTGGTGATGCGCTGCTAGATGATGATTTGGCAAGAGCTATTCAATCGGCTGATTATATTGTTAATCTTGTTGGTATTTTTCACCCATCTGGCAAACAGAAATTTGACAATGCTCAGGCCGAATTACCGCAAAGAATAGCACAAATCGCAGAGCATGCAGAGGTTACAAAAATTGTTCAGATATCCGCGATTGGGGCAGATCTCAACGCTGCTAGTGCATATTACAGAACTAAAGCCGAGGGTGAGAGAGGCCTGCTACGTCAAGCGCCAAATAGTACAATTTTGCGCCCCTCTATTGTTTTTGGACCTGGAGATGGTTTTTTCGATAGGTTTGCAAGAATGGCCATGATTGCACCTGCACTGCCTTTATTAGCTGGGGGGAATACAAAATTTCAACCTGTCTTTGTTGGTGATGTTGCTGAATCTATTATTTATTGTCTTAGTAACAGCCAAACAGATGGACAAATTTATGAGCTAGGCGGCCCCTCTATCTATAGTTTTAAAGAATTATTAGTCTACACGCTCTCTGCGATTGGCAAGAAGAGAGCTTTAATTCCCGTTCCAATTTTAGCGATGCAGATTCCAGCAGCAATGGCATCTATTCTGCCTAATCCGCCAATAACTCCGGATCAGCTGCGGATGTTAGATACTGATAATATTGTAAATGAGAATATGTTGGACATCACTTCATTTGGCATTACGCCGCAGCCTATTGAAGCACATGTTCCCAATTACCTGTCTTGTTATCGACAGGGAGGTATTTTTGGATCAAGCTAGAAGCTAATGATAAGCAGCACAAGGCCAAGTGCAAACCGGTAATAAACAAATAGATTAAAATTCGCGCGTCCAAGCCATTTCATCATGCCATGAATTGCCCCTAATGCAATAATGCTGGAGAATATGGCAACATATAATGCAGCTGTGCCTACGACAATATTTTCTTGGCGGATAAGTTTAACTATCTGCAGGCACCCTGCCGCAATAATGACAGGGATTGATAATAATAACGAGAAGCGTGCAGCACTCAAACGCTCAAAGCCAAGATATCGTGCCATTGTCATTGTAACGCCGCTTCGTGAGGTGCCTGGGATTAATGCAAGCATCTGCGCAAGCCCGATAAACAAAGCTTGTTTCAATCCCATTTCGCTTAATGTGTGCTCAGAGGGCGATGTTTTGTCTGAATGCCATAGGAAAATAGCAAAGATAATATTTGAAATGGCAACAGTTTGCACGAGCCGAAGCATATCAGGCTCAAAAAGCGAAATCAAAAACCCAGCAATAATAACTGGAATGGTCGCAATTATAAGAATTTTAATCATCATTAGTGATGGCACATCAATCAGGATATTAGCGTTAGGCCTTAATGTCTTCAGAACAGTGTTTTGGAGTGCCAAAGTCATTTTAAACAAATCAGAACGCACATAAATCATCACCGCTATTAGGGTTCCTATATGAGCTGCAACATCAATAGATACCCCATGATCACTCTGATTCGTAATAGATGGCACTAAAACAAGATGACCAGATGAAGATACAGGCAGAAATTCTGTTATGCCTTGAACCAAAGCAAGTAACAGGTAATAAGAAAAATCAGAAAAAGAAAAAGCCATTTTTGCAATGCCTTAGCTATTTATTACTCCGGAAATAATTCGGAAATAATCTGAAAATAATTTGAAAATAACATAGTCTAGCAAATCTTTTCAGAATGTAAATAAAACTAGCATAATGCTAATTTGAAATCTTTAAACAGAAAAATAATACCGAATCGGAACTAAATAATTCATTGTTAGGGTTGATAGGCTCACAAATACATTATAAACTTGAATCATAGCCTATTTTATGGTAGTATTGTTGACCAATTAACGAGAATGATTCGTTTGAGATAGGGGTGTTTTATCTACGTTATCTTGGGAGCTAACATCATCGCATTCGTGCATGACAAAACCAAAGATACATAACTCCTAATTATAAAGCGTGTGCAAAAAGACAATCAATGAATGTCAAGGAGACGGTGATGTCGTCTAAAATGCTAAAATTTGTCAATACTGAAAAAGCGATGCCGAAAAAGCGGAACGCTGAGACACGGAAATTTGATTTTGATGAGATTTATGCCGAATTTAGTGAACAAAAAGCAGAAGAGCAGGCAAGTAGATGCTCTCAATGCGGTGTTCCTTTTTGTCAGGTAAACTGTCCACTCCATAATAATATTCCAGACTGGTTAATGCTAACCGCTGAAGGGCGAATGCAAGAGGCTTATGAAGTCTCCTCCGCCACCAATACCTTTCCTGAAATTTGTGGCAGAATTTGTCCTCAAGACAGGTTGTGTGAGGGTAATTGCGTAATCGAAAAAGGATTTGAGTCTGTTACAATTGGCGCTGTTGAACGACATATCACAGAAACAGCCTTTGATAATGGGTGGGTCAAACCAATTGCTCCAAGAGAAGAAAAAGAACAGTCCGTTGGTATTATTGGCGCTGGACCAGCTGGCCTTGCTGCTGCTGACCTGCTCCGGAGAAAAGGATATCAAGTCGTTGTATATGACCGGTATGACCGAGCAGGCGGACTTCTTATATATGGAATACCAGGGTTTAAGCTTGAAAAAGAAATCGTTACCAGACGATATGAGCTGCTTGAGCTGGGCGGTGTTAGCTTTCGTTTAAATTGTGAGATTGGCCGTGATTTTTCGTTTGATGAATTACGTGCAAAGCATGATGCAGTATTAATTGCTACGGGTGTTTATAAAGCTCGTGATATCAGCTTGCCGGGAAGTGAATTAAATGGGGTTGTGCCTGCATTAGATTTTCTGATTGCATCTAACCGTAAATCATTAGGGGATATGGTGCCAGCGTTTGATGATGGGACTCTAAATGCAGATGGAAAAAATGTGGTTGTCGTTGGCGGCGGTGATACGGCGATGGATTGTGTGCGAACTGCCATTCGTCAAAATGCTAATTCCGTAACATGTCTTTACCGCCGCGATAAAGCCAATATGCCTGGCTCTCAACGTGAAGTTCAGAATGCAGAAGAAGAGGGTGTTAACTTTCAATGGTTATCTGCACCTTCACAATTTCTGGGACAAGATAAAATCACCTCTGTTCAAGCACAGCGCATTCATTTGGGCCAGCCAGATTCAACCGGGAGGCAAGTTCCCAACCTTCTTCCCGGGTCTGAATTTGATATTTCAGCAGATATCGTCATCAAAGCGCTTGGATTTGATCCTGAAGATTTGCCAGGTATGTTTAATCAGCCAGCACTTGAGGCTTCTAAATGGGGCACAATATCTATTAATTGGAAGACGATGCAAACAGCTATTGAAGGGGTGTTTGCGGCTGGGGACATTGTTCGCGGTGCATCACTGGTGGTCTGGGGCGTAAGAGATGGAAGAGATGCTGCAGAACAAATTGACAGCTTTATTATCAAGTCAAGTCAGGAAAAAATTCAGGCTGCTGAATAACGGCACAGGTAAAAGTTTTTTCGGAAAGTTAGTAATATGAAATTTGAAGCAAAAAATTATATCCGTAATAGAGCGGCAACTGAAAAGCTTTTGCAACATGCTGGCGCTTATAACCCAGCATGGGAGCATGATAATTGCGGGGTGGGGCTGGTTGCAGCAACCAATGGCAAACCCTCACGCGCAGTTGTTGAGGCGGCTATAAATGCACTTCGAGCCATCTGGCATCGAGGCGCTGTTGATGCAGATGGCATGACCGGGGACGGCGCTGGAATTCATATAGCTATCCCGCGTGAATTCTTTATGGAACATGTTGCTAGAACAGGTCATAAGGATAATGGCGATAGGCTTGCTGTTGGCATGGTATTCCTGCCAAGATTGGATTTGGGCGCGCAAGAAACATGCCGCTGTATCGTTGAGCGTGAAATCCTAAAAATGGATTATAAAATTTATGGCTGGCGTCAAGTGCCAGTGGATATTAACGCGCTTGGTGATAAAGCAAACGCAACGCGCCCTGAAATTGAGCAGATTATGTTTACAATGCCAGCTGCAAAATCAGAGGCAGAGGCAGAGCTTGAGTTGTTCATTGTTCGCAGAAGAATTGAAAAAGCGGTTCTTGCAGAATTAATTAATGATTTTTATATATGCTCACTCTCTTCGAGATCTATTATCTATAAGGGTATGTTTTTAGCAGAGCAGGTAACTGAGTTCTATCCTGATTTAGATGATAAGCTGTTTATTTCTGATTTTGCTGTCTATCATCAAAGATATTCAACAAATACATTTCCAACATGGCGATTGGCGCAGCCCTTCAGAGTGATTGCCCATAATGGCGAGATTAATACAGTTCGCGGAAATATGAACTGGATGTCTTGTCATGAAGATAGGATGGATAGCGATGTTTTTGGCGATAACGTAGAAGATATAAAGCCTGTTATTGCTAAAGGGAGTTCTGATTCAGCGGCTCTTGATTCTGTTTTTGAATTGCTTTTACAGGCAGGGCGCGATTTGCCGATGGTAAAGACAATGATGATTCCTCAAGCTGTAACGCCAGATGTATCATCAGAATTAGAGGGGCTTTATGGATATTGTAACGCGGTTATGGAGCCGTGGGATGGGCCTGCAGCGATAGCTGCCTTTTCTGGCAATTGGGTAATAGGGGGCATGGATCGCAATGGTCTGCGCCCACTGCGCTATACAATTACCAAAGATGGATTGCTTCTTGCGGGTTCTGAAACTGGAATGGTTTCAATTTCGCCTTCAAATATTCAAGAGCTTGGGAGATTAGGCCCTGGCGAGATGATAGGGGTTAATCTGGCAGAAGGTAGGCTTGTTAAAGATAGCGAGCTTAAGTCAGAATTAGCGGGACGATGTGACTGGAGTAGCTGGCTTGGAAAATCACATCAGCTAGATGAAATATTGTCAGAGAAACAGGATATTACGCCGGAAAGACCTTTATCAGATATTATTAGACGACGCCAGTTGCTTGCTGGCTGGAGTATGGAGGATATGGAACTCATATTGCAGCCAATGATCGAAACTGGAAAAGAGGCTGTTGGTTCTATGGGGGATGATACACCGCTTGCTGTTTTATCATCTCATTACCGCGGTTTGCATCATTTCTTCAGGCAGAATTTCTCACAGGTAACAAACCCTCCAATTGATTCGCTTCGTGAACGACATGTAATGACATTGCGAACACGGCTTGGCAATCTTGGAAATATTTTGGATGAATCAGCAGAACAATGCGACCATTTACTTCTGGACTCCCCAGTCTTAACAAATTCAGAATGGGCACACCTTATTGAACATCTCGGAGCAAAGGCAGTGGTCATTAATTGTCAGTTTGATTCAGATGGCGGCGAGAATAGTCTTAAAAATGCCCTAGAAGAAATTCAGATTTTGGCCGAAAATGCCGTTCGCGGTGGGTGTGAGCACGTAATGTTATCTGACAGTGACATTTCTTCTTCTAAAGCGCCAATACCCATGATTTTGGCAGTAGGCGCGGTGCATTCTCATTTGGTTCGCCAGCAATTACGCACTTTTGTATCTGTTAATGTAGCTACAGGTGAGTGTCTTGATGTTCATCATTTTGCTGTATTGATAGGCGTTGGTGCTACTACTGTAAATCCATATGGCGCAGAATGGGCAATCGCTGAGCGCAAAGAAAAAGGTCTGGTTGAATCACTTTCTATAACACAGGCTGTTACAAACTATAAAACAGCGATTGAACTTGGTTTGCTGAAAATCATGTCGAAAATGGGAATTTCGGTTCTTTCATCCTATCGCGGTGGGTATAATTTTGAAGCACTTGGTCTTTCACGTGCGCTGGTTGTTGATTATTTTCCGCCTATGTCCTCTCGAATATCTGGCCTTGGTCTGAGTGGTATTCAAACACGCGTATTGGAGATGCATAAACGGGCTTTTTCTAATGAGGTTACATATTTGCCAGTTGGGGGACAATTTAAATACCGGAAGTCAGGGGAGGCACATGCCTTTGATGGGCAGGTAATTCATGCCATGCAACATGCTTGTAATACTGGCTCTTATGATGGCTGGAAAAAATATGTATCCATGGTTAGTCGCCAAGGCCCAGTCAATCTGCGAGATTTGCTTGACTTCACCCCAAATAAGCCGTCGCTTTCAGTAGAGAAAGTTGAGAGTATAACCGATATAAGAAGACGCCTTGTATCCCCTGGAATCAGCCTTGGTGCGCTAAGTCCAGAGGCGCATGAAACGCTTTCTATAGCGATGAACAGGATTGGCGCTAAATCTGATTCAGGTGAGGGCGGTGAGGATTCTGAGAGATTTAAATTGCGTGATAATGGTGATGATCCCTCTAGTGCGATTAAACAGGTTGCTTCTGGCAGATTTGGAGTAACAGCAGAATATCTTAATAATTGTAAAGAAATTGAGATTAAAGTTGCTCAAGGTGCAAAGCCAGGTGAAGGGGGACAACTGCCAGGTATTAAGGTCAATAGTCTTATCGCTAAATTGCGTCATTCTACACCTGGTGTAACCTTGATATCACCGCCGCCTCATCATGATATTTATTCAATCGAGGACTTAGCTCAGCTAATCTATGATCTAAAACAGATAAATCCTGAAGCAAAAGTATGTGTAGAGCTTGTGGCATCCACAGGCATTGGCACTATTGCAGCAGGTGTTGCAAAAGCCAAAGCAGATACCATTTTAATATCTGGTCATGGCGGCGGAACAGGCGCAAGTCCTCAATCATCAATTAAATATGCTGGCATGCCGTGGGAAATGGGATTAACCGAAGTACATCAGGTGCTAACCATGAACGGTCTTCGTGAGGCAGTTGTATTGAGAACAGATGGCGGTCTGAAAACCGGGCGTGATGTTGTCATGGCTGCAATTCTTGGCGCGGATGAATATGGAATTGGAACCTCATCATTGCTTGCGATGGGGTGTGTGATGGTTCGTCAGTGTCATGCAAATACATGTCCTGTTGGTGTGTGCACACAAAGAGAAGATTTACGTGCTAAATTCGAAGGTACACCTGAAAAAGTGGTTCAGTTATTCACCCATATTGCAGAGGAGGTACGAGAAATTATTGCCTCACTTGGCTTTGAGAGTATCTCAGACGTAATTGGTCGGACAGAATTGCTTGCTCAAGTATCACGAGGGGATTCTGCATTAGATGATTTAGACTTAAACCCTATCCTTGTGCAAGCAGATGCTCAAACAAAGCATCGCGGCGGAAATAGGGATGCAGGCAGAACAGAAGTGCCAGATACGCTTGATGCTCAGATGGTTAAAGATACCCAGAAAGCACTCGCAAGCGGCGGTAAAATGCAGCTATCCTATAATATCGAAAATACTCAGCGCGCTATTGGCACCAGACTATCCTCTCATATTGTTCGCAAATTTGGGTTAACTGGAATGAAGCCTGGTCAAATTTCAGCTCGATTGCGCGGGTCAGCGGGACAATCTCTTGGAGCGTTCGCCACTCAAGGACTTCGGTTAGATATTATTGGTGATGCAAATGATTATGTTGGCAAAGGGCTATCTGGTGGTATGATTACGGTTCGCCCATCTGCAGAGGCATCATTTGTTGCATCTGAGAATACCATTATCGGTAACACAGTTTTGTATGGTGCTACTAGCGGATTGCTATTTGCAGCTGGTCAGGCAGGAGAGCGTTTTTGTGTTCGCAATTCAGGTGCGACAGGTGTTGTTGAAGGATGCGGCTCTAATGGTTGTGAATATATGACAGGTGGCAATGCTATTATTCTAGGGCCTATCGGTTCTAATTTTGGAGCGGGTATGACAGGTGGAATGGCTTTTCTATATGACCCAGAAGAAGAAAGTCTGAAGGATTTCAATACCCAAACCTTGCATATTACGCGTCTTCAATCTGGACATTGGAGCGATAAATTATTGGAAATGATAAAGCAACATGCGCGAGAGACTAATTCAGCACTTGCCAAACGACTTGTTAATGATTGGTCAATGGAAATTAGAAATTTCTGGCATGTTGTTCCACATGAGATACTAAACACCCTTGATAATCCGGTAAGTTCAGAAACAGTAATCGGCAAAATTGCATAAAGGTGTTTGTTGATGCCAAATAGATTTGCCATACGCAGCTATGTGCACCAAGATGAAGCAGCGGTAGGCCGAATAACACAAGATGCCTTTGGTCCTGAACATGCAACCCGTTCTGTGTGGCAGCTGCGTTACGCGCATCCAATTGATGAGCTTGGATTAATAGTAGAGGATTTGGATATATCTGCTGAAAATAGTGATGCCATAACAGGCAGAATTGTTGGCAGTCTGCAATTTTGGCCTATTAGAATCAGCGCCTATCCCTCGCTTCTTTTTGGCCCGCTAGCCGTGAAATATTATCTAAGAGGTCTTGGTGTAGGCAGGTTGCTGGTAAAACAAGCATTAAGTCAAATTAGCCAACGCAATTGGGATTTTTGTTTGGTCTCAGGAGAGCCTGATTATTATCCAAAATTTGGATTTAAACCTGTTCCTGATAATGTGGACTGGCCAGGGCCAATTGAAAGACAAAGGTTGCAATTTATAAATTTACGTTCTTTGGACTTGGAAAAATTATCAGATCACACATTGCCTGTCTTGTCAGATATTGATTGAGCGCATATGGTATTTTCGAATTTAATCGAACAGTTTTCTTAGATGAACAACACCTCACTTTTACATCATTTTGTGTTGTCAGCAGCTAGCAGATTTATTCGTCTCCAGCTTGTTGAATATAAATATGACTTTGAATTAGCACATCATTTGCCTTGGCAAAGAGATGAGGATTTTCTGTCTCTTAATCCAGCAGGCTCTCTGCCCGTTTTTCATTATAATGATAAGATTATTATATCAGGTTCACGTGCCATTAGTGAATGGATAGAAGAATCAAGAGCAGATGCAAGGCTGTTATCAGGCTCAGTTGTTCAACGCGCTGAGATAAGGCGATTGACAGATTGGTTTGAGGATAAATTTTATTATGAAGTTGGCTTGCCACTTTTGTATGAAAGAGTAATAAAGCGTTTCGATGCTGGTGCTGGTGCCTCGTCGGAAAATATTCGAACAGCGCTTGCAAATGCTAATGTGCATCTAAGCTACCTTAATTGGTTGACAGAGCGACATAGCTGGCTTGTAGGTGCGGAGTTATCACTCGCCGATTTCTGTGCAGCCGCTCATATTTCTGTGTTAGATTATTTTGGGGATATTCAGTGGGATAAATATCCAGCAGCATCATCATGGTATATGAAGCTTAAGTCTCGCCCTTGTTTTAGAGCTCTTCTTGGCGATCAGCTAACAGGTGTTACGCCTGCCAGCCATTATGCTGAGCTTGATTTTTAAAGCATTAATCCGCGTCCAATTTTCCTGATATTAATGTTTCAAGACTACCGATTATAGCATCTATATGTTCTGTTTGCGAATATCGATGTGTAGCTGTTTTGTCCAAGTGGATTTTAACATTTTCGGATTTGAGTCTGTGAGCAATATCTATAGTTGTTTGCCATGGAACTTCTGCATCGCATAAGCCGTGATGCAAAACAACAGGCCCCTTAAAATCAATAGGGCTTTGCAAAACAAGATGTTTTTCAGCTTCCTGAATAAGAGTATAGGGATACACAACATCTGTATCACTATAAGGATTTGGAACAGCTAACAAACCTGTTTTGCGAAATGTGTTCTGCTGCTCTGTATCTAATATATCCCAGATTAATCTCTTGGTAAAATCCGGTGCTGCTGCGATGCCAATTAAGCCAGCTATTCTCTGAGGGCGATATGCGCATAACAACAACATAATCCATCCACCAAGGGAGGACCCAACCAAAATCTGTTTTTTAGTTGTTACCTTGTCAAGAATATCACAACTATCTTCAATCCATTGACCTATTGTAGCAGACATCATGTCGCCGCCCGTTCTGCCATGTCCAAACAGATCAAATCTAGTAAATTCTATATCTTTGCTTACCGCCCATTGCATGAGCGCTTCAGCCTTGCTGCCTTTCATGTCAGAGCCATGCCCGTGCAAAAACACTATACCAACCCCCTCATTTATAGACGGTTTGCCACCGAAATGCTGATAGGCAAGCTTATAGCCACGCTTTGTTGGCAATTGTTTAATATCAGAATCACTTATCTCTTGCATGGTGTTGTATGGTGTTCGTTTTTTATCTAGGGGGCTGATTTTTTTGGTTAGTGAATTTAGCTTTGCGTAACATACATATTGCCTAAAATAATGACTAGGCTTACAAATAGGGAAGTGATGCTACTTCTATCGTTTTTTTGATAATAAGAGATTAATCTATATATGTCACAAAAAAATAATCTGGTACGACCTGTGATTGCTCAGATACTCCCTGCTTTAAATAATGGGGGTGTTGAAAGAGGAACTATAGAAACCGCAAAGGCGATTAGGGATGTTGGTTGGAAATCGGTCGTTATTAGTTCTGGCGGCATACTGGAATCTCATCTAAGCCGCACTGGCGCCAAACATTATAAATTGCCAGTAGATCAAAAAAACCCGCTCTCTTGGACATTTACCAAAAATAAACTCCGTAAAATCCTGAGGGATGAGAATGTAGATATCGTTCATGTGCGTTCTAGAGTGCCTGCTTGGATAGGCCTGCCAGTTGCAAAATCATTAACGATACCGACTGTTGCAACAATACATGGAAAGTTTGAAGCAGCGAATTTATTTAAACGTCTATATAATAAGAAAATGCTTACTGCGGATGAAATAATTGCGATATCGCAATTTACCAAATCAGTTATTGAAAGTCAGTTTCCAAAATCAATAGAAAATCTGTCTTTGAATGTCATTCATAGAGGCGTCGATATCACCATGTTCAATCCGCTTAATGTAACACAGCAACGGATTATCAATGAAGCTGATAGAATTGGGTTGCCTGATGATTTGTCTGTTGTGATGTTGCCTGCGCGCCCTACAAGCTGGAAGGGACATGTTATTCTTTTGCAGGCTCTTGCACGCCTTAAACATCTGGATATTGCGTGTGTATTATTAGGGGCAGGTGATACCAACTCTGGATATTCTGAAATGCTCGAGAAAAAATCAGTTGAATTAGGGCTGGGCGCGCATGTGCGCATTGCTACCTCAACAAGAGATATGCCAGCTGCATTAATGCTTGCAGATGTTGTTGCGATGCCATCTATTCGCCCAGAACCATTTGGTAGAGTTGCCATCGAAGCGCATGCGATGGGACGGCCTGTAGTAGCTTTTGATCATGGAGGCGCAAGGGAGACAATTTCTGCTGGGAAGACTGGATGGCTGGCAGCACCCAATGATGTGGATAGCCTTGCGCAGGCGCTAGAAACTGCTTTGAGTTTGTCTCAATCAGATCGTGATAAATTATCAACGCTTGCACAATCTGCCGTGAAGCGCAGGTTTAGTATTAAAAAGATGACAACGTCAACTCTAGCAGTTTATAAAAACCTTCTTCTTAAAAAGGGTTTCTCCCCCCTTGTTTTAGGAAAGTGAACCAGTTAAATTTAAGGAAACCTATTAT
>JAACDT010000098.1 GCA_009936885.1 Alphaproteobacteria bacterium | reverse complement strand
ATTGGATCAAAAATGAGTGATGACTGGTTTGGCGTTACAGCTTTTGTTTCTTATAGTAAAATTATTGAACCAAATATCCAAAATGCAGAACTTTATAACAAGGGATACCGCATTTTCCGTCAAACATATCAAGCATTAGCTGAAATATAAACTATGATAAAAGCAGTGGCCTGGGATATAGATGGTACACTCGTAGATAGCGAGCCTCTTCATTTAAAATCACTCATATTTGTTTGTGAAAAATACAATGTTGATATTTCTGACCTCCCAGATGAAAATTTTATAGGTGTCAATCTCTATGGTGTTTGGAAAGCACTGCAAAAACGCTTTCCTGCTAACCTTGAATTTGATGATTGGGCAAACCAAATCAATAATTTTTATTTCGCTAATAGTTCAGCTTTAACTATGACCCCACACGCTTCGGAAGTTTTACATGAACTCCACATTCTAGGTGTTTTACAAGCGGCTGTTTCAAACTCTAACCGGTCGGTTGTAGACATTAATCTTGCTGCACTTGGAGTAACAAAAATATTAAATTTTTCCCTCTCTCTAGAAGACGTAAAAAAAGGTAAACCAAACCCGATTCCCTATCAACTAGCTGCTAAAAAACTAGGGGTCAAACCTTATGAAATTTTAGCTGTTGAAGACAGTAATTCTGGCATTATCTCAGCACGAAGAGCGGGACTCATGGTTGCCGCAGTAAATATTCACGGATGCTCGCAGACGGCCGCAGATTTTTCAATATCGTCACTAAAAGAGATATTTAATTTGATAACAACAGAAAAACTAAAAAATAATATTTAGACTTATCTTAAGTTGAAAACACAATAAATCCTAATAGGAAATATCATTACTGAATTGAAAACAGCGCCAAAAGGCGCCGTATGCTTCAAAAATGATGGTGGAGCGTACTGGGATTGAACCAGTGACCCCCACGATGTCAACGTGGTGCTCTCCCGCTGAGCTAACGCTCCAAACCTACTAATTAACTAACCGTCCCGTTTGCCTCTGTCAAGAACACCTATCAAAGATAGTCTAGCATGATACAACGCCTTAAGAGATGTGATATTTATTTGCACTAAATTATCTATTAGAATCATCTCTTAGAATTATCTTTAAAAACTATTTTTGTTTTACTAAAAAATGTTTATCTTATCTTCATGTATTCTAAAACACATGACTTCTCGTTTAATGCTCGATTTACGACGCCTTCTATTGATGCGTTTTTAGTGGATGAATTAGCTCTTTTGGCCCCTCAAAAGATTGGAGGAGAATGTTTAAATTCTCCAGTGATTTTATCTGTTCCGCATGGGGGTCGGTTTTATCCCTCTCAGATGATTGAAAATGCCGACCTTCACGCCATGCGAACATTAGAGGATGTTGGCTCAGACATAATCGTAATGCCATTAGTAAACGCAGAGCAATGCGCTATTATTGCCAAATGTAGCAGAGCTATCATTGATGTAAACAGACCTAAATCTGCTCTCGACCCGAAATTAATAAAGAATGTTAATAATAAAGCCGTTACGATAGCAAATGACAGATGGCAGCGTTATATCCATTCTGGTTATGGGGTTATCCCTCGCCTTTCAGCATCGCGGCTCCCATTATACAATGTCCCACCGACTTATGAATCTGTTCAACAGCGAATAGACCTCTGGCATCAACCGTATCACACCTTAATTTCTCAAACACTAGACGAAGCGCAGCATATTTTTCAAAAGTCATTTTTACTCGATATTCACTCAATGCCGCAATCTTCCCCTGGTCTTGCAGATATCGTGATAGGCGATATGAACGGTCATAGCGCCTCTCAGGATTGTTCCGATTTAATAAAAAAGGAATTAAAAAAGTTTGATTTAACTTATTCGATGAATAAGCCCTATGCAGGGGGATTTATCACAGAACATCACGGCAAGCCAAATCTTAATAAGCATGCTATTCAGATTGAAATAAATCGGGATTTATATCTGCAAGAAGATTTTAAAATCAGCAGCGAAGCAGTTCGCGAGCTAGGTGTTGTATTAAGAGATATCGTTAAATCAGTAAGCTCAATTTGCTAATAACCGCTAGAATTTAGGCATACGGGTTTTTGCCTTTCCGCATTACCATTCTGACAGGAATTCCTGTTAAGCCAAATTCATCTCTCAGGCCGCCTATCAAATACCTTAAATAGGATTCCGGCAAATCAGCCGGGCGAGAAACAAACAGTGCGAAAGTGGGCGGCCTTGATTTTATTTGAGTCATATAGCGGATTCTAAGGCGTCTTCCTTGAACCAGCGGCGGCGGGTGTGATTCTAGCATCACTTCTAACCAGCGATTTAACCTGCCTGTTGAAATTCTAAGCTGCCAAATGGATTTGATCATTTGTACGGACTGAAATAATCTCTCCAATCCTGTACCATATAATCCAGAAATAGGAACCACGGGTACACCGCGCAACTGTGCAAGTGATGTTTGCAGCCTGTCATTTATTTGCTTGATGGAGACAGATTTATCTTTCACATCATCCCACATATTTGCGGCAATAATCAGCGCCCTTCCCTCATCTGCTATATGGCGAGCAATTGTCATATCCTGTTTGTGTAGGGGTTGGCGGGCATCTAGCATTAGAATACATACTTTGGCGAATTGAATGGCTCTTTGAGCATCATTAACCATCAATTTTTCAACCTTTTCTGAAATTCTCGCAGAACGCCGTATGCCAGCTGTATCAACAATTTCATAAGGTTTATTATTAAAAGAGAACGGAGCCATAATGGAATCTCGTGTTATTCCAGCCTCCGGCCCAGTTAATAATCTTCCCTCCCCTAGCAATGTATTAACCAAAGTTGACTTACCCATATTAGGCCTTCCAACAACCGCTATCCGAACTGGCGCTTCTGGCTCTGCATCTTCTTCCCATATATCTGGCGTTGCCTCATCATCTTCTGAAAAGGAACCTTCACTAAAAATGATAGGTTCTTGCAGCTCCTCCTCATCATCGAAAAGCTCGTCATTCTTCCCCAAGTCAGTGGCAAGAGCAAGGATGGAATCATATAAATCGATAAGGCCTTCGCCATGCTCTGCAGAAATTGGCATAGGCGCCCCTAACCCTAGCTGCCACGCTTCAGCCAATGCCTCAGCACCTTTTTTGCCTTCACATTTATTAGCCACCAATATAACAGGAGCTCCTGACCTTCTTAACTGGCTTGCGAAATAGGCATCATCTGGCAAGATACCTGATTTGGCATCAATTAGCATCAGAGAAATGTCTGCCATTTCAATTGCTACCTGTGATTGCTGGCGCATCCTGTCTTGCAGAGAGCCTGCTTTTGCCTTTTCAAGCCCAGCAGTATCAATCAATCTGAACTTCATAGAAGCAAGTGTAGCTTCGCCATCACGGCGGTCGCGCGTTACGCCTGGCTCATCACTCACTATAGCATGTCTGGTTTTTGTTAATCTGTTAAACAGAGTAGATTTGCCAACATTTGGCCTGCCGGCAATTGCAATAGTAAATGCCATGATTTAATTAAATACCCGAATAGTTCCGTCGCGTGATAACGCTACTAGATGCTGATTTGCTACTTGAAAAGGTGTTGTGATTTGTGAAGTCAAATTTGATTTTGAAATAAGCTTTCCTGAATTAGCATCAAACCTATATAATTCGCCTGTTTTGCGGATTAACAATACCTCACCATTAGCAATAACAGGCCCCATATAACGCGGAAGATCTCTCGTAGCAGCAATGCCCTCTGGGATAGCCCCTGGTAATTCAGTTACCCAGTGCACTGCTCCATCAGATTTTCTCATCGCTATTAATCTGCCATCGATTGTTACAACAAATATAGTGTTTTCAGCAATCCATGGCATTTCAATACCGCTTAATGGTTTGGCCCATACCTCAAATCCAGAATTAACCTCAAATGCGCTCATTCTGCCAGACTGGCTAATAAAATAAGCATATCTCTGGTCAGTTGCGGCAAAAGCTCGAATATCTCCAAGACGTTCCAAAGGTGTTCTTGGGTTAAAGCTTGCAAGGGAATCTGCCCATAACAATGCACCAGACAACATATTATAAATTGCTATTTCGCCTGCCTGCCCACTCACAATTAAATTTTGGTCTAATATGGCAGGAGAAGAAGTCCCATAGACAACCGTCTCTGCCGGAAATCCAGAGTGCTGCCAAATCAATGTACCGTCGGAAAGCGTAAATACATATACTTGTCCATCTAAGTCAGTAACAATAACATTGTTAAGCTCGCTTAAAGTGGGACCTCCTCTGAGGCTTTCATCTAATGTCTTTTGCCAGATAACACTGCCAGTATTGACATCCAGCGCATATAAATTCTGTCTTCCCGAATGTGCTACAATCACACCATTGCGGTAAGCAATCCCCCCCTTTATACCAGGAGTTGGTTCATCTGCTTTTGGATCCAAACCAAAAGACCATAATAGCGCGCCTGTCGTGAGGTTAAATGCATGAAGTCTACTATCACCATCGATAGAAAATACATGGCCTGAAGCTATAATGGGCTGTGGTAAATCGATTGCATTATCTTTGATACCTTTGGTACGAGCTGACCAGCTTAGAGATAATGGGAACATCAAAGACAAATTACCACCAGAATGCCTCTCATTCCCGCCAGCATGCGTTGCATCGGTATTGATAGGTTGAGTGTCGCTTAAGACATCTTCATTTGACGCCTCTTCATCAATAGATACATCACTAAAGGCAGGCAATACAGACTGCCTTTCCCCTGGCAATACCCGTCCATCATTTGCACAAGATACCAATGATACCGATATCATCAATAACAAGATATTTTTAGGTAGCTTCAGCATAAACACTCTTACTGCGAGACAACTGACGCGCTGTCAGTATATTTTTCTGAAATTATCGACAGTGACTGAGAGATGCGTTGTCTTAAGGATGATGGAATGTCGGATAATTTAGATGCTTGTGTTAGAGAAGAGACAGCCTTATCTGCCTCATTAAGTTCGAGATATAAGCCAGCACTTGTCTCCAACGCTAGGCCTTGAAGCGGTCCAGCAAAACTAGAAATATCAGAAATCCGGTTAATTAACGCATTTTTATCTGCAGAATTAGGCGCATTCATTACAGATAATAGCAATGCAGTGTCCCGATAAAATGTATTTATAGAATTATCTTCGCTCAACTCAAGATAGCTTTGCTCAGCAGCTGCGCTATTGCCATCCTCTGCATATAAAGCGGCCATTCTGAAGCGAGCCAGCATAGCATACCCGTCTGGTAATTCTGACACAACTTCGCCTAACGCATCCAGAGTATTTTCAGCTGTTACCGCCTCGAAAAAACTATCCCCTGATGCCTGCGACTGGGTTTTAGTCCAATAATTATATCCTTGATGACCAGCGACGCCAATTATAATAAGTACCGCCAAACCAAGAATATAATTGCCATAGCTTTGCCACAGATCCTTCATCCTATCACGGCGTAAATCTTCTTCAATCTCATCAAATATATCAGCCATATTAACGCTAGCCTTTCACATATTCATTATTGTCAAGTTAAGGTAGGATAGTGATACCACATCAAAATCTATTTGTGCATATCGCATTATGAATTTTAATTAAATATACAGAATATCTTGAACAGTATTTCTTATTTACGTACTCTAAATTCAAATGACAAATTTATCTAACATCAAAAAACACAAAAAACCATATTACTTTAGTCGCGCCGAACTATCTATCATTCTATCCACCTATTCTGCAAGGGTTGCCCGTGGTGATTGGCGAGATTATGCGTTGGATAATTCACACGATGCCGCTTTGTTTTCAATTTACAGGCATGCTCATGAAACGCCTGTTTTAGTTATTGAAAAACGAAGATTGCGCACGGGCGACAATTCACTGTTCTTATTACATGACAGACACAAAACACTGAATAAGTCTAGCTCCCTTGATAGCGTAATTTTATATCTGAATAATCTTCCCAGACTTATTTATGCCCGCTAAATCTTAAATCGGCATTTTTCCACATAAATTAGAGATAACTATTCTGCCCTTCAAGAGATTGCCTTTTCCACATATGTAATTTTAGTTGAAACTTAATTAAAATTAATCTAAATTAGAACAAAACAAGAACAAACTCTTTGAAATCGGTAATTTTGTAACATAAGTTTAAGCAGTAGATAATGGGATTATTCAATAAAAAAAAAATAACAGATGAT
>JAACDT010000097.1 GCA_009936885.1 Alphaproteobacteria bacterium | reverse complement strand
TGATAAGTGCCAGTCAGCCTTTCCAAACAACGGACGAGTTTCTTGATACGCTGGATGTTAATCTGCAAAAAGAAATGTCTTAATCTAATGCCTTAATCTAGCGCAACACATTGAATATAAAAAAACGAAGTATATACTGCTTCGTTTTTTTGTGCCTATTGTGCCAGAGCCTCTCTTACAGATTCAAGTGCCGCATTGGCATTTTCAGGCTCATTTCCGCCAGCCTGCGCCATATCAAATCGCCCGCCTCCGCCCATACCACCAATGGCGTCTGCAGCAATACGAACAAGCCCAACCGCATCATGCTCTCCCTCACAATCAGGCGTTAGCGCGACTACAATCGATATTTTATCATTTTGAATTGCAGCAAGGCATATCACTGTTTTAGTCGCATTTAAGCGCATTTGATCTGCGAGCGGTTTTAACTCTTTTGCAGGGGTGTCCTCAACTATTCTTCCAATAAAGGTAACGTCACCAATTTTTTCAGAATCCCTATTCTCATCAGAAAAACCACCTGTTGCTATTTTTTGCCTTAGTTGCGTAATTTCAGCTTCAAGCTTTTTCTTTTCAATTAATAAGTTTGCTACCCTGTCAGGAACAAGCTCAATTTTGGATTTTAGCAATGTTGCTGTTTTATTCAAAATCGTCTCACGCTCCGAAAACCAGCGACGGGCGGCATTCTGGCTTACCGCTTCAATTCTTCTGACCCCCCCTGCAACAGCAGATTCAGATATTATTTTAAACGAGCCGATATCGCCAGTTCTGTTCACATGGGTTCCGCCACAAAGTTCAACTGACCAAGCAGATTTATTGTGCGTCTCATCTTCTCCGCCCATTGTAACGACTCTAACTTCATCTCCATATTTTTCACCAAATAGCGCCATTGCTCCCTCAGCTATAGCCATTTCTGGCGTCATGATGCGTGTATCTACCGGA
The DNA here is from genome assembly GCA_009936885.1 of Alphaproteobacteria bacterium. Lineage (GTDB taxonomy): Bacteria > Pseudomonadota > Alphaproteobacteria > Puniceispirillales > Puniceispirillaceae > UBA5951. Next base: position 1,171 of record JAACDT010000097.1, on the reverse strand, counting down.
GAATTCATTTGAATATGAAGGTTTACAGTATCTTCAATCACATCCAGCTTGTCAGATTTAACAGCTTCATTATGTGAGAAATCAAATCTAAGACGGTCGGGGGCAACAAGAGAGCCTTTTTGTACAACATGATCTCCTAATGTTAATCGCAGTGCCTCATGCAATAAATGGGTGGAGCTATGATTCGCACGCAAACTGTCCCGTCTGTTAATGTCTATATCCATTTGAATTGGCTGACCCGGCATTAATGACCCCTTGGTGATTTTACAATGATGCAAAAATAGCGATGCTGTTTTTGTCGTATTATGAACGCTTGCAGCGCCATCTTGCCAAGAAAAACCACCCACATCGCCAACCTGCCCGCCAGACTCGGCATAAAAAGGTGTTTGGTTAGTGATAATAATCACATCATCATTCTGGGAGGCTCTATTAATCGGTGTATTATCAGATAATATGTTAGTAACAACACCTTGTGATGATACCTGATTATATCCCAAAAATTCTGTACCGCCATTCTTGTCTGCTAGGTCCAGAAATATCTTACCCTCTATTTTACCACCAGATCCAATCCATGCCGCACGGGCGGCTTTTTTTTGCGCCAGCATAGCCTTATCAAAACCATCAACATCAACCTGCCAGTCATACCCCCTTAAATAATCCTGAGTAAGGTCAAGTGGAAATCCATAGGTATCATATAATTTAAATGCGGTTGAGCCCGCCAATATCTTTTTACCAGAACTGGCATGCAATTCTTCTTGCAAAATTTTAAGCCCGCGCGACAACGTATCCTTAAAACGAGTTTCTTCTAATTCAATAGTCTGAGATATCAGAGCCTCTGCACGATAAAGTTCTGGATAATGCCCCCCCATCTCTTGCACAAGGGATGGTACAAGCTGATACATAACCGGCTCTTCACATCCAAGCTGGTGTAAATGCCTCATGGCACGACGCATAATCCTGCGCAACACATATCCGCGCCCCTCATTAGAAGGCAATACGCCATCTGCAATTAGAAACCCTACCGAGCGAAGATGATCAGCAACCACACGGTGAGAGACAGACTGCTGCCCGTCTACCTCTGTCTTTGATATTTGAGCTGATGCCTCTACCAATGCCCGCATAAGATCAATGTCATAATTATCGTGCTTGCCCTGCAATACAGCCGCAATCC
>JAACDT010000096.1 GCA_009936885.1 Alphaproteobacteria bacterium | reverse complement strand
GATAGGAATATAAATATTACAGCAACTTGTTCATAACTAAATGGATTGATGGCAACCATATCTTTGAAAAACCCTTAATTGAATAAGATGTTTTACAAAGGCAAAACACATGCCATTTCTTAAAGTAATTTTATTAATATACTTAAGTTATTGTATTTAATATATTTTATAATTGGATTTTATCAAATTTATAATTAAAAAATACTGACGTCATTATATTGACTTATTTTTTAAAATTTGTTCTTTCTGCTTCTATAGGCTTTCTACTCTTTTTTCTGGCGATACAATTTCCGAGAAGCGAATACCGAATCTTTCTCCCACCATAACAACTTCACCTTTAGCTATCATAGTACCATTGGCCAGAATATCTAGCGGGTCTCCTGCTAGCCTATCAAGTTCAATAATAGAGCCTTCGTTTAGTCTTAATAAGTCTCGAATCTTCATTTCGGCGCTACCAACTTCAACAGTCAGATTTACCTCTATATTTTCCAGAATACGTAAGTTATCATAACCTACATTTTCTTTGTTTTTAGTTTCGGTTTCATCAGACATCTGTTTGCCCTTTCTGTTCTCTCTTGAGATTAGCTGAAACTACCAGCTATAATTAACGCTAAACTTTGGTTATTCGTGACGTCAAACTAATCGCAGCCTGACCGCTTACATCACCAATTTCGCCCCTGAACAATAATTCTTCATCCATCAATATTTCAACACCTTCGCCGATTTGGATTGGAAAGACGTCACCTTGTTTTAAGTTTAACAGCGATTTCATCGACAGTTTTGGCTCACTTAATTTTGCTCTTACTTTAAGCGGAATCTCAAGAACTGCTTTTTCCATTCTCTCTCGCCATGTTTCATCATCATATGACGTATCTGATTGAACACGAGAGCGGAGCTGTGATGCAATTGGCTTTAGGATTTGCAACGGGTAAATGATATCAAAAGTAGCCGCATCGATATTTGGAAGTTGTACCACAAATGAGCAAATAACAACTAGATCCGAGCCATCGACAAATGATGCAAATTGTGGATTAATTTCTCTGCTTTGATATGAAATAGTTGTTGGTGTTAAATCATTCCAAGCATCTTGAAGAACTTCATTAAGCTGTTTTGTAATTAATTCGATGAGCCTATCTTCTGTGGATGTGAATTCAGAGCGTCTGTTTTTAAGACCCTCAATTTTGCCACCATAATAAGCATTAGTAAGGATAGATATAAACGTTGGATCAATAACCATCATCATGTTACCGCGTAATTCTTCCATACGGCTTACATTCATACTCATGAAACCATCAATATTTGCAGCATACTCGTCAAACGACTTCACTTCTGGTGGAAATGAGGAAATACGAGGCTGTATTCTGAGCATCGGTAAAAAAATACTTCTTGAAAATCGAGCAACCCTTTCATTAATCATGCGAAGTGCGTAATAATCCCCCATTAATGACAAATCATCGGATCCAAATGCAAACGGTCTTACATTACTATCATCAGCCCCTTCAAAGGTTATTTTCTCTTCATCTTCGCCATCTAGCCCTTCAATAAGCGCATTGACTTCTTCTGTGCTTAATTTACGAGTAGATGGCACGGTTTTATGCTCCTAACAAGCTTACGTTTAATTAAGGACGAATGAAGTAAATAGTACTTCTTGCACGCCGCCAAAGTTTTCTAATAATGTTAATTTACTATTTATGCCTTCTTTGAGCGCAGACGCAAGAGCAGCTTTACCGTTTGTGCCTTGCACGTCTTCTTCACTGAATTCGCTCAGAATACCTAACACGGTCGAACGCAGTGCCAATTCATGCGCTTCAACATTTACCATAACCGTATCGTCATATTGTGTTGAAACGCCGATGCCTACCTGAAGCATTTTACGTGAACCTCTTAAGTTCGTAGTGAAGGTTCCTGGAAATTCGTAATAAATAGTGACAAAATTCTCCTGTTCAGGTGTTTCTTTTGAAACTTTCTTAGGAGATGCGTTATCTGACTCTGACTTTGCAGCCTCAGCCTCTTCCATTTTTCTCTCGATGATACTTTCGATTTCTTCAGATGGATCTGGTTGACTACTTCCGAATACGAAATAACCAACTCCAAGGCCTGTCGCAACAAGCATAATGCCGCCTACCACCAAAAGAATGATTTTGATCAAACCACCTTTAGATTTCTTTTCTTCTTCTACTTCTTCAGCCATTTCGCATTCCTTTAACTTATCATAAGATCATGCAACTATATTTAAAATCGATTTATCTAATATATTTAAATTTATTTTGTTTATTTCTGTTTCATCATCAGAAGAATCTCGAACTGTTTTGCTTGAATCTTTGCTATGCTCATTCTGACCTGATTTTTTATCATTTTTGTCTGATAAACCTGCTTGAAGCAGATTTAACCTCAAACCAATATCCTGCATCATGTGTGCCAGTTTGCTCTCTGATTCTAATAACAACGTTGCCGCTGCAGAGGTTTCTGTTGATATTTGTATAGAGGTATCATCACCGACCATGTTGATTGAAACGGTCATTTTGCCTAATTGTTTAGGGTTTAGGGACAGATCAACTGTTTTGCCGCCTTCTTTCAATTGCATTTCAACCTGTCGTACTAATGCTTCCCTCCAAGCTTTATCTGCCATATCAAGCTTTTGAATAGCAGAAAGGGGCGATGTTGTTCGAAGGGGCTGAGATGGTTGTTGATGCTCGTTGCTATCTTGTCCGCCATCGCCGCCTGAATGCATATCAGTGCCTATAATCTGAGTATGCGTCTGACCTGCCGAATTATTATTGAATTGTTGACTTAGCTCTACCTGCCTTGTTGAAGTTTGGGTGCTAATTTCTGGCATGCTATTCTTGCTATTTGGCGCGCCTGGCGATGCCTGATTGATGGCGGCATTTTTAATTTCTGGAGCATTTAGGATATTTTTATTATTGGGCGTATCTTTAGATAAGTCAGCTATCTCCGTTTTTTTGGGGTTACCAATTATATCTAAACTGATTTTTCCCTTCTGCATATTTTTAAGCTCACTCACAGCCTCTACAGCTTCATCCAATGCGCTAGTTTCGGTCAATTTGGGAGAGGATTTCATCTCAGCTGTTGTCTGCGATGCAGGCTGAGCTGCTTTTCTTGAGAGAATAGCTTGTTCAATTAGTTTCACAACATGTGAGAGTTTATCACTACCTTGCATGTTATGTGTATTGCTGGCTGTATTAATTGCGTGTGGCTGGTTTGCATTAGCGTTTAAGTAGGGACGGTGGGGATTAGAAAAACGCTGGTTATTTTGAATTGGAAGTTCGCCAATCTTTTCAGAATTAGCGGCAAGCGCATTTAAATTACCTATCTTGTTTGCGGGCTCTCCAGAAAAACTCTGCTCTAGCGAATCTGTTACGGTATCGCTGTTATTTAGATGTCCATTATCGAGAAGTGAGTTTAGCTGCTCTATCACTGAGCCATTAATTGAATTTTCGGCGGCATCCCCTCTCTTAAAAAGGGTGTTTATATTGCTGATAGGAGTATCTGTAAATAAGGCAAAATTTTCAGCATCTGAATTGAGTCCAGGTTCAATCAAGCCTGCTTGGGACAATCTGCTTGTTATGAGTCCTACTGCTTGTGAATCTAGCTCACTTACAATTGAAAACAAACTATCAAACAAGGTTTCAGTCTTATTGTCAGCAGTATCTGTTTGCTGTGTTGTATGGGAAGATGAAAGGCTGGCATTTGTGCCGCTGGTAATGTGTGTCATACTATGAATTTAACTCTGGAATCTTTGCACTGGAATTGAAACTATCCACAACAGATGCAAAAAAAATGCCAATTATTTAACACACTATAATATGGTCTCTGAGTTCCTTGAAGATTGGACTACTAGTTTCCAAAATTGCTGATATTTCTTTTTCTGCCAAGTAGGTCTTGCTCAAATTTATCTTCTTTATTCGCTTGTTCTACAGCTTCATGTCGATGCCATGCTTCTTCGGATTTGTTTTTTCGATGTACCGCTTTGGCAAGTATTTTTCGGTTGTCATCTACTTCCTGTTGTAAAAATTTATTTCGATTTTCAGTTGTCTCCAACTGCTCTTGTACAATAGTGCTATACCAAGAAGAAGAACGTAATGACATTGCGTTTGTCTCTCCTGGTTTGATTTCAGTTTGCTTGGCAATTTCAGATAATTGCTTTGCTAGTTCTTGTGATTTGTTTAGCTCTGAGCTGAGTGTGCGCATTGTGTCTGCTCTTTTTGAGATATCAATTTTCTGTTTTAGCGTATATCGCTCATATATTGATTTCTGTTTCATGGTAATGTAGCACTATCTTTTAAATGAAAGTTTTATCTCATAAGGTTATTTAAGGCATCTTTGCTCATTATAAAATCGGCCTTTTCTGTTTCAGCCTGCTGAATGTGAGCCATTAATCGTGGCCAAAGTGCAACTGCCTCATCTAATTCTAAATCTTGCCCAGATGTGTAGCCACCCATTAAAATTAAATCACGATTTTCCATATAAATAGAGACAAGCCGGCGGAATTTCTGTGCACTTTTCTGCAGATTTTCATCTGTAATTTCTGTCATTACTCGACTTACGGACATAGGCACATCTATGGCAGGATAAATACCCATTTGAGTTTGCTTTCTGGATAAAAGAATATGACCATCCAAAATGGCGCGAGCGGTATCAACAACAGGGTCATTTGCATCATCTCCATCTGCAAGTACTGTGTAAATAGATGTTATGGTTCCCTGATTTTTAACACCGCTCCCTGTTCTTTCAATTAGACGTGGAATCATAGATACTACAGATGGCGGATAACCCTTTGAGGTTGGTTGCTCGCCGAGCGCAAGACCAATCTCACGACGCGCATGTGCAACTCTTGTAAGTGAGTCCATAATAAGAAGGACGTTTTTGCCCTGGTCACGAAAATATTCTGCGATGGCTGTTGCCCTCTCAGCGCCTCTTATTCGTAATAGCGGAGACCGGTCTGCTGGCACAGCAACGATAGCTGTTCTTTTTTTGGCTTCACCTGTTAGAATAGTATTTACAAAGCTGCCAACTTCCCTTCCTCGCTCTCCTATCATTCCAACCACAACAATGTCTGCTTCCGTATATCTACTCATCATTCCGAGTAAAACTGATTTGCCGACACCAGAACCAGCAATAATGCCAATTCGTTGTCCCCTACCGACAGTAAGAAGACTATTTATTGCTCGCACGCCAACATCCAGCGGAGTGTCTACCGGGTTTTTGGCAAGCGGATTTAATTCCTTTCCAAGAAGAGGCCATTTGCTTTCAAGCGGGGGAAGGGGCATTTCATCCAATGGCGTACCAAGAGCATCGGTAACACGTCCCAGTAAACCTTCACCAACAGGTATCATATAGCCATCATCAACAACCCGTACCCTAGCACCAACACTGATGCGCGCCCCATAATCATGCAAACTTAATAGATTATGTCCCCCATGGAATCCGATTATTTCTGCTGTTGCAGGCATACCTGTTTCAGTTTCAATCTGACATAATGAGCCTATTGTAGCCGGAAAACCGTCACATTCCACCATTTGTCCATCATATTTGCTTACTCTTCCTGAAATAGATATAGGTTTATCTACAATAATGGACATGATACTTTGTGTAAGTCGTTCTTTTACAGCTATCATGACAACTCTTCTTTGTTATCAATATCGGTGCTTTTATCTCCAATATCTATTTTGTCACTTTCAATTTCCTGCTCTAAAGCCTTGGTATCTTCAAACTCTGGGTTTGTATTTTCTGCAACTTTGTTTGAGATATTATCCCCTTCAGTTACAGTATTAATTGTTTCAGATAAATCTGAAATCTCGGGTTTCGCCTCTGAATTAGGCTGTTCGATATTTATCTGTATATTTGAATCTAAAGGTAAGAAATTCATTCTTTTTTCCAAAATATCTTCTATTTCGATTCCGGATAAACTAATGGAAATATCACCATGGTTTAACGTCTCTTCTTCGACAAAGCGTATTTTCGATAAGGTATCGTGTTGTTCTTTTACCCTCTCAATATGTACAAGATCTTCCTTGTTTAATTTGATTACAGGACTATCCACACTTTTGCCAATACGGGTCATAAGATGCTCAATTCTGGCGAGAAAGCTCTCTGGCATATCTAGTATGGCAACTCCCACTCGATCGCTCGCAAGCTTTAAAATGGCGGCTTGAATATCTTT
>JAACDT010000095.1 GCA_009936885.1 Alphaproteobacteria bacterium | reverse complement strand
ATTTCTTTAAATTAAACAACCCTAAAATAGGATTTAATATGACAGCCACGACACCAAAATCAGAAGTCACTATGTCAATGTCGGCAACAGGTGAGACACATGCGCGCACTAAAATTAATATTCGTGATGTAAGTTCGATAATAGATGAGCCTGAAGTAAGAGGCGGGACGAATCAGGGGCTAACACCAACTGAAACTCTGATGGCTTCCCTTATTGGCTGCACGAATGTAATTAGCAAACGTATTGCTCATAAAATGGGGATTGAGTTGGGCGAAATGGACATTCAGCTTAGCGCAAAGTTCGATAGACGCGGCACTATGTTAGAAGAAGAAATCGATGTGCCATTTCCGTCTGTCACCATGGATATTGAAATTGATACTAATGCAAGCGAAGCGCAAATGAGCGCTCTTAAAACAGATTTAGCCAAATATTGTCCAATTGCAAAAGTGCTTCGTGGAAGCGGTGTAGAAATTATCGAGAATTGGATTGTAAACCCTCTATAAACATTCTAATCACTATATCGAAAAAACTTTCGCTATCCAATTGGGTTAAAAGGAATCTCTTTATGACACATATATTAATACCAGATACGCAAGCCCCAGAATTATCACTACCTCTCGTAGGAGGTGAAACTTGGATTTTATCTGAGCAAACACCTCAACATTTTACTATGGTGATTTTTTATCGTGGCTTGCATTGCCCAGTATGCAAAAATTATCTCGGAACATTAAATTCAATGATGGATCAAATCTCAGAATTAGGTTTTTCAGTCGTTGTTGCTTCAATGGACACACTAGAGAGAGCAGAACAGGCAAAAGCCGATTGGGGGCTTGATAAGGTTGATGTTGCGTATGGTTTAGATATGGAAACAGCCAAAAAATGGGGATTATACGTATCAACCTCTATCAAAGAAGCAGAAAATGATATTTTCAGCGAGCCTGGGTTAATGTGGATAAGAGCAGATGGCAGATTATATTTAATCGACATTGCAAATATGCCATGGGCAAGACCAGACCTTGAAACATTAATGCCAAAAGCAAAATTTGCAGTTGAAAACAATTATCCGGCACGCGGCACAAATGCGGGCTAAGCTAAGACATTAGAATAAAATTTTTAGTTCACATATGGGTATTTTTTAAGGAGTGATTAAATGGCAAAATTTACAAGACAACATATTTATGACACAGCCAAAGAGCTATCAAACTGGGGACGTTGGGGTGAAGATGACCAATTTGGTACATTAAACAACATCACACCAGAAGATATTGTAAATGCTGGAAAGTTGATAAAAAAAGGTAAAGTATTCGCATTAGGTCTTGATTTAAAAGAAAAAATCCAATCAGGTTTGTTTGGCGGAAGATGGAATATGATACATCAGATGCTCGCTACAGGTACCGATGCTGTTGCTGGCGTGCAGGATTCAGACGGGAAAACATTTCTTCGCTATGCGGATGATGCAATTAACCTTCCCTGTCAGGGCTCAACACAGTGGGATGCTTTATGTCATATATTCCTGGATGATAAGATGTATAACGGTTATCCAGCGACAGATGTAACCGTTCAAGGCTCAAGCAATCTCGGCATTGAACATGTAAGAGACAAAATGGCAGGAAGAGGTGTGCTGTTGGATATAGCCAGATTTAAAGGGGTTGATAGCCTTGATGATGGGTATCCAATCACAAATAAAGACCTTGATGATTGTGCTGCAGCACAAAATGTCGAAATCCGAAAAGGTGATTTTGTTATTGTACGCACAGGTCATCAAGAGCGTTGTCTAGCAAAGAAAGATTGGACTGGATATGCGGGCGGCGATGCACCTGGACTTGCGTTTGAGACAGCACATTGGATTAAAAATAAGGATATTGCTGCTATCTGCGCTGATACTTGGGGATGCGAAGTCAGGCCTAATGAAACAGATGAGGCCAATCAACCTTGGCACTGGGTGGTAATTCCTGCCATCGGAATTTCTATGGGTGAAATCTTTTATTTAAAAGAACTTGCAGAAGATTGCGATGAAGACAAGGTATATGAGTTTTTCTTTAATGCCCCCCCTCTTCATATACCTGGTGCTGCAGGCTCCCCAATTAATCCACAAGCAATCAAATAATGATGCGTTTATGGGGAAGAAAATCATCTTCCAATGTCCAGAAAGTTCTCTGGGCATTAGAAGAACTTGGCAAATCCTATGAGCACGAAATAGTTGGCGGTATTTATGGAGGTAAAGATAGAGTTGGATATGCATCTAAAACACCCACTAAACTTGTACCTGTTTTAGAAGATGGTGACCTTGCTATCTGGGAAAGTCACTCAATCCTGCGATATTTAGCCAGAAAATTTCCAGATTCTAAAATTGGGGTCGATAGCAACCGCAAAGAAGCAGAAATAAATTGCTGGATAGATTATAATAGCAGCGCGTTTCAACCTGCCCTTATTGGTTTATTCTGGGAATTGGTAAGGACGCCTTCTGTCCAGCGCTCAAAAGCGAATGAAGAAAAACACTATAAAGCACTTATTGCTGCCTCTACAATCGTGAGCGAGCAACTACAAAATAAGGACTTTTTGTTAGGTAGTTTTTCAATTGCTGATATAGCGCTTGGTACCTTAATGTACCGGATGCGCGATGTTGCACCGGACCTTGCAGGAACACCGCCATTAACGCGCTGGTATAATAGATTATTAGAACGCCCCGGATATACAAAATTTGTTACTACTAGCTATGAAGAGTTAAGAGCTACAGACTGATTTAATTAATAAATTAGATTACTATAGTTGCTGTTGTACTTACAATTTCGTGCAGATTAGGGTTATTGCGGCCATCTTCATTACCGCCTTCAGGGTCTACAAAAATGGTTGCCCCTAAATCACGTGCGCGATAATGCGCGCGCGCAGATGCTGCCACCCGCTCTTCAGAATAGGCCTCAAGCGCATCTGGAATATTTGAGTAGCTATCTAATGAGCGCGCAAGGCATAAAGCATCGCATGCTGCTTTTGTAACACCCATTCCAACATGAGGACGAGCGACACAAGCAGCATCCCCTACCAACCCAACATTACCCTTCCCCATTAAAGGTGAATGGTGATCATATATTGGCGTAAAAAACGGCATTTCTGATCTCTCAAGTATTTCTGCAAAATTTGCTGGAAGTATCTGATGGGCTGTTTCGGTAAACCGTTTCATCACATCTTCTCTCACAAGAGGTGGCGGAATAGAAACAGGATAGTATTTGCCGTTATCGTCGGTAAGCATATCTTTTAGCTCTTCCTGCTCAACACCGATATACCAAACGAAATTATATCGTCTATGCCCTTCTCTTAAATCATTGTCAAAACCCGCAATTGGATAACCGATAATCTGACTACCACTTGGCACAAAAAACCCAAATGTTTTAAATACATCTGAGCGCACTTCCTCTGATAAATCAGATTCGTTTGCTAATGCTCTCCAAACAACATATCCAGACGAAAGTGGTTTTATATCAGGCAACATCTGGGCACGTATGTTAGAGCTAAACCCGTCTGCACCAATAACAAGTTCAGCCTCCACCTCTGTTTTATCATTTAAAATCGCAACCGCTTTATTTTGTTCTTGACGAAACCCTATTGCAGAACGCCCTAAATGGTGATTCTCGTTGGGATGAGAAGCACGAAGTAGGCTATGAATTCTATCCCAAGATGTTACAATTTGAGGGAATGGCAGACGCATTAATTCATTTCCACTTTTATCATAAGCAGTTCTGTCTTTAACAAATACACCAAGGTCATCTGTAGTTATATCAATCGATTCGAGCGCATCAATCAATACATCATGCGTGACGATACCAGCGCCTCTGCCAGATAATTCAATTTCGGTACGTTCAAACACGTCCACTTGCCATCCTGATTTACGAAGTGCTGCTGCTGCGAACAAACCGCCAATGGAACCACCACAAATAATCGCTTTTCTCATAAACGAACCTAATAATACTATTTATAATTAATCTTGGATTAGCTGAACGAAGAATTAAGATATCTGAAAATCTATAGTGATCAAGATTAAATTTCAAATCTCAATGCGTGTGTTTGTAAAAAACAACTGCTTTTTATGAGATACATTAATGGAACATGATTGACAGTAAGAACGCCTTAGAGTAGCAGAGTACAACAAAAACATGTCACTCCATTGGCCCGGTGGCAGAGTGGTTATGCAGCGGTTTGCAAAACCGTGGACATCGGTTCAATTCCGGTCCGGGCCTCCAGACGTTCCAATACCCCACAAATACACCAGTTAAGTTATAGCAAAACCGCAGCGTGAAGCTAAGCATCACAAATTGCTTATAAGCAGCTCTGGTATTGACACACGACCTTCTGATTTTGAATTTATAGAGCGCCTCGCCGGTATCTTAGTGATAGACAATCCCTCATACAACTCGTAAATCAACGGGTGTGATGCATT
>JAACDT010000094.1 GCA_009936885.1 Alphaproteobacteria bacterium | reverse complement strand
TTTTTTACGGGATTTTGGCAGTCACTTTTCCATTAATCGCATGCTTAGCATGGATTCTGTCAAACTCAGGCTTGAGCGAGAACAAAACCTATCTTTTCTTGAATTTAATTACGCCATTCTTCAAGCATATGATTTTATGGAACTGCGAAGACGTTATGGGTGTGAGCTACAAATGGGCGGCTCTGACCAATGGGGGAATATCGTAACTGGTATCGACTTAACACGCAGGGTTGATACACAGGAAATATTTGGACTTACCTCCCCGCTCATTACCACAGCATCAGGTGCTAAGATGGGCAAGTCTGCAACTGGCGCAATCTGGCTTAATGAAGAGAGATTATCGAGTTTTGATTTCTGGCAATTTTGGAGAAATACAGAAGACGCTGATGTAGAAAGATTCCTAAAACTATTCACTGAATTGCCTTTGGATGAGATTGAACGGCTGGCTGGGCTTATGGGCGCTGAAATAAATGAAGCTAAAATAATACTGGCAAATGAAGTCACTAAATTATGTCATGGTGAAGAAAATGCGGTTGCATCCGCCAAAACTGCTTCAGATACCTTTAAAAAAAGGGTGATGTCTGAGGGTTTGCCTCAATTGGATGTATCTGCAGATGCATTAAATGAGTTTTCAGTTCTTGATGCCTTTGTTCAGCTTAGACTTGCAGATAGCAAAGGTGCTGTAAGACGCCTGATTAAAGGCGGCGGCGCTAAAATCAATAATCAGGTGATTACTGATGACGCTATTCAATTAACGACAGATGATTTTGGCGCGGAGGGAAAACTGCAGCTTTCCGCAGGTAAAAAGCGTCACGCGATCTTAACCCTTATATAAACATTTTTAACTTTAGTCTTGTTGCAATGGCTCAAGGCGAATGCCTGATTCTTTTGTAAGCCAACCAGGCGACAATATATCTCTTATAACGCCTGGCGCTATGACTGTAGCAGGATTAATTGTAGTAACGGGATCAGATAGTTGACCTGACATCTCGAATTGAGTGGCTAGAAGCCCTGTTTTATCTTGACCAGTTATAATATTGCTTACTAGCGGAATAAACCCTATTATGTCGGATACCAAGCTTAAAGGCGCTAATATTGCTCTTACCTGTATTTCCTCTGTTTGTCTGTCATATTCCCCTGCTAATTGAAATTTAATAGCCTCTCCACTTGCGCGAACATCATTTAAAATACGCCTTTGCCTATTCGTTTCTATATCTGCAATTCCCACCGCAAATCTAGTTCCATCTCCTTCTATCAAGGAATATAAACCTGTAAGAGAGAGCACGGATAATGCGCGCAAAGATTTGGGCGCCTCAATAACACTAAAATCAGTCACCCTTATTTTCGTGTTAAAATTATCAAACTCTTTATTATTATATGTGTTTATTAACAAAAGCTCGCCGCCACGAATTGTATCCAGTACGTTAAGGCCTAACAAGGTTCGCCCTGCATTCTGGCTTCTAATAATAAGTTGAGAGGTGTCAGTATCCGTATTTGAATAAGAAAGGGTAGCCTCTGCCCCTCCAATAAGGCCAGTACCTGAAAGCGTTTCATGGAGTGTATCAAACGAAGCCTCAATTGTTGCTTCTTCAATTAATGGGGATTGCTCAACGAACAAGCTGCCATTAAGCAACGCGGTTCCTGAACCAAACTTATCGATATCCCCGACCAAAGCGCCTTGTAATGCAATATTTGTTGCAAGTTGCAATCTCGCCGATGACAATTCAAACGTAATTTTTCTTTTTTGAGAAAGTCCCGTGGTGCGAAGCAAAAATGTTGTGTCAATCAATCCCCCTTCAGCCACCACATTAAGGGCGTTATCGTCATCTATTGTAACTATGAGCTCATCTATATCATACCCAGGAAACTTAACATTCTTTAAAGTAGCTCTCGAAATTGCAAAATTTGGTGACATTTCAAGCACCGCTTCTGCATGAGATGTCCCAAATAGCACTTTTGTGATTTTAACATTCTTTACCGTATTATCGCTAAATTCAACTAAGGCTTTTACCTCTCCTACCTCACCTGGAAACTTTGCCCAGTTTAATAGCGGCAAATCGATGGCTGCTTCTTGTAAATTCGCTACAATATCTACAATTCCTGATTTTGAATATGTATCATATTCAAGATGCAGCTTCATCGCAGAATTGCCCGAAATATCAACCTTCGTAAAATCACCTATTCGATTAGACAAATATTCAGACTGCGATGTTTTTAAAACAAGTTTTACTGTTTTATCTTCTGATCTTTGAGCGGTAAAGGTAGATGCTACCCCTGAAAGTTTACCAGATCCATTTATTAAAATTTTTCCGTCTTCCTCAAGAGAGAGCTCAATATTGCCTTCAGACATGGTTTCATTTAATGGCAAATTACCAAATGAGACATCAGACAGACTTGCTTCTGCTGATACAGAATTCAGCTTTAATTTTTTGTTTTGAAGCTCAGATTTTGTTGCTATTTTTGAGATAATCATCCCAGCGGGGTTGCTAAGATTTTTAATCTCATCTGGCAATCTGTTTATAGTTGGAAGGTCTAATAGCTGGTTGAAAGCTCGAATGTCACCAATAATCGTTGCATCAATTTCTAAATTGCGTTTTAGGGTTTTATCACCATATCCAAGAACAGGATAAAGTTCAACTTGGCCATTTTTTAGTCTCAGAAATGGCAGGTTTCCATTCAGAATTTCAACAGATAACCTATTATTAAAAATACGCGACTGAAGCGCAACAGACCCAATTTTTGGGCTTCCATCCTTCCATGTAAAATTCACATTATGCCAGCCCCAACTACCAGACAATCCGACTATCCGAAGGCTATCAGGGACAGCTTTGAATAACGCTTGCTGTTCTAAAACAGGTAATTCGATGAAGGCTTTTACCTTTGCATCCATGATTTGGCCGCCATTCCCTCGTCTTGAAAGCCACTGCCTTGTTTCAGTGCCTATTTGTTCAGGCCATAAATCAAACAGCAATTCCGCATCAAACATTTCCGTTTCGAATGAAAGCGCTGTTAGAATAGATTTATTTCTATTCGGAAATTTTTGCCTAAACTACTGGAGTGTTTTTTTTCCTAATTGCTCCATTGCAACATCCGTTGATGGAAATTCAAACTTAAACAACACCTCTCCTACATCCGCTTGGGTAAATCTGATAGAGGCGTTTTGCACCTTATCACCATCAAAGGAAAAATCTAATTTCCCAGAAATATTCTCAACAAGATTATCTGACCCGTTCAGCCTAATGATACCATCAGTTATTGTAGATTTTAGAATGAGCTTGTTAAGACGCCCCCCTTTACTAAGGCGAGCTGAGAAGTCGTTTTTTGTTTTAGCTTTTAGCGTTTTATATTGCTCGTTACTTGCTATCATTCCAAGTTGAGATATCCGACCGTCTAACTGTAACTCATGCCATTCAAAACTATCATCTGTGGCGTCTTTTCCTGCAGAGATCAAATCTGTAGACAGTGAAAGAGTAGCAAAATCAACTACACCACCTGAAGTATATTCAGAGATGAGCTGATTAACTTGTCGGAACGGCTTGCCTTTTAGATAGGGCAAGATTCCCTCAATAGGGGCATCACGTATTTCGGCTGATGCCTTAATTAGGGCCTCTGGTTCACCTGCGTTTTCTACTTGAATTGCTGCTTTTATCTTAATATTGGGTGTAAGGCTCATTACAAGATTGGAAAAAGTCACATTTTTTTCAGAAGCATCATAGGCAAACCAACCTGAAAATTGACTGACATCTATATGCTCTTGAGGTGAGGTGTGTAGCTCAAGTTTTTGCGAATCAAAATGACCATCCATTGCCGATAATTGGGCAGCATTAAATTGTGCATTTACTTCACCTGAAAAAATTCCTGCTGCTAGAACATCTTGAATGCTAACCGGCAGATAATCCCGAAACTGCACAATATTCATCGTCTGTATATTAGTCGTTATCTGCCAATCTAAGGTCTTAAGATTAGCCTCGATGCTGGCATCTATTTTTCCTGAAGACTGCGTCTGAGCGGTTACCATAGCCTGAAGATTATGGAATCCCGACCGGGACGCCTTTAGGCTTGCATCCTTGACTAAAATCCTACTGTTCTTTGTGTTATTTCCATCTAGCACTCTTATTTCATCTACAGAAATTTCAAGGTGTTTCGGGGCATGAATTACATTTTTTTCTTTTAAAATATCAGAGAGGAATTGGGAAAAAATTTCGGTTTGGTCTATTAGCTCAGCATCTGCATATTGTGGATTCAAGACCGCGCTATCGAGCGAAATTTGTACGTCATTGAGCTTTACTGAATACGGCATTCCCCTTGAAAAAGCACTTCGAAAATCAAAACTAATAATAGTTTCTGGAGAGGTAAATTGCCCTTTTGGTCCTGATATCTGTATATTATGAATTTTTGTTTCGACTGGAGATAGAGATAAAAAAGACGATATTTCAACCTGCTGAATCTCAACTGAATAATCAGGCAAAAACTCAGAAATCTGCTCTTCAATCATGGTTTCTAAAAAACTGCCTTTATCCAAATATAAAGTGGTATTTGGAAAGGTAGCAAGCGGACCTAAAATCAAGAAAGACACTAAAATACTGGCCAAGTCGAATAGGACATTCATACTCGAAGATTTAGCATGTTTTTTAAACAGCATTTGTTGCCTATAAGCTGATAAATTCGGTTTTGTTTAATAACTTAGTTATCATACATCATGAATATGTTTCTGCCATAGCTGTAATTAAACTGCTAGACCTTTGATTAAGTCTGAGATAATCACTATACTAGTAAAAAATAAATCATTATCGCGGAGCAAGTACCGATGCTGGAAATCGGATCAAAAATACAAGATTTTACCATACCAACCGATCGCGGACATTTTTCTCTGTCTGACTATCAGGGCAGAAACATTGTCTTATTCTTTTTTCCAAGAGCCGATACTTCGGGTTGTACAAAAGAAGCATTGGCTTTTACCTCTTTGCTGGCAGAGTTTGATGCCGCAAACACGGTGGTGATTGGCATCTCAAAAGACACGCCTGAAAAACAAGCTAAATTTCGGGCAAAACACAATCTCGAATGTATATTAGGCGCAGATAATGAAACAGATATTTGTGAGCAGTTTGGCATTTGGGTTGAAAAATCAATGTATGGAAGGTCCTATATGGGGATTGAGCGCTCTACTTTCTTGATTGACCCTGATGGCAAAATTACGAAAATATGGCGTAAAGTTAAAGTACTAGGCCATGCTGAGGACGTGCTAGCGCAGGGGCAAGCTGGCGGCTAATGCTTGAAAAGGATATATGCTACGAGCTGTTATCTGCCTATGCCGAGACTGATGCTTCTCTGAAAGCACAAATAACACGGCAAATTGCAGAAAGTCTCAAATCAGGAACATTTAATAGTTTAAAGCACCTAGCTGTACCGCTTCGACCTGGCAGGCCAGCACAGCCTGAACTACGCCCTCCAAAAGATATGCCAAGGCGCAGGATTAATTCTGCCCCTGCTGGGCGAATTGCGCTCATCCATGCGATAGCCCATATAGAGTTAAATGCCATCGACCTTGCTCTTGATATGATATTGCGTTTTAGCAACCGACAATTGCCATTTGATTATGTTAGAGACTGGATGAGTGTTGCTGATGACGAAGCTCGCCACTTCTTGATGCTAAATGGCAGGCTGCAAGAGCTAGATAGTTTTTATGGGGCGCTTCCGGCACATAACGGATTATGGCAGGCAGCAGAAGAAACCGCACATGACTTGCTAGCAAGACTTGCTATTACGCCTCTGGTTCTCGAAGCGCGGGGGTTAGATATAACGCCTCAGCTTATTGATAAGATGAAAACAATAGGAGACACCAAAACCGCTGATTGTTTTGCCATTATTATGGAGGATGAAATAGGTCACGTTCGCGTAGGGAAAAACTGGTTTGATTATGAATGTGGCAGACTACGCCAAGATCCCATCAGCGCTTGGCAAAAAGCGGTAAACACATATTTCCATGGCTCGCTTAAACCACCCTTTAATATAGAAGCTCGAGATGCTGCCAGATTTTCTGCTGCCTTTTACCAGCCTCTTGCCACACCCACAAAATAAATAACTTAAAATAAATAATTATCGTGTCATACCCACTTTTGCGGCAAGACTAGCTTCTATAAAATCGTCAATATCTCCATCTAATACTGCCTGTGTATTGCCAGTTTCAACCTGAGTTCTAAGATCTTTTACCATTTGGTAGGGATGCAACACATAGGACCGTATCTGGCTTCCCCATCCATTATCCGCTTTAGCGGCATTTCCTTCTATCGCTGCATTTTCTCGTTTTTGAAGCTCAACCTCGTATAATCTTGCTCTCAGCATTTTCATTGCTGTTGCTCTATTGCGGTGTTGGGACCTGTCTGACTGACATTGAACTATAATGTTTGTTGGAATATGGGTTATTCGAATAGCTGAATCGGTTGTATTAACATGTTGGCCGCCAGCGCCAGATGCTCTAAAGGTATCTACCCTTAGATCCTTCTCCTCGATGTCAATTTCAATATTATCATCAATTTCTGGATATACCCAAATGCTGGAAAAGCTTGTATGCCTGCGTGCTGAACTATCAAAAGGCGATATCCTAACCAATCTGTGAACGCCAGACTCTGTCTTTATCCATCCATAACTGCTATCCCCAACAATTCTTATGGTAGCTGATTTTATCCCAGCCTCTTCGCCATCCGCCTCATCAATCAGCTCTACTTTAAAACCACGGCGTTCAGCCCATCTCATATACATCCGCAATAGCATTGCAGCCCAATCTTGTGCCTCTGTTCCGCCAGCACCTGAATGGATTTCAACAAAGCAGTTATTTTTATCAGCCTCACCTGATAACAGACTTGCTATCTGCCTTTTGCTGGCTATGACAGCAAGCTGCTGAATTGCATTCTCAGTTTCTTTAATTAAATCTCCATCTTGCTCATCATTAGCAAGTTCCAGCATTTCAATCTGCTCTGCTAATCCATCGTTCAATTCTTTTATGCTTTGAATTTGGGACTCTAATATTGTTTTCTCGCGCATTAATTCTTGCGCATTTTTTTGATCATTCCAGAAGTCCGTTGAAGAGCTACTCTCTTCAATCTGGGAGATTCTATCAAGTGCGTTCTGCCAGTTTACGTGTTTTTTCAATAGCAGAATTGCCTGTTCGATAGCGTCTATGGAGTGCTGTGTTTCTGCTTGCATAATAGGAACTTAACTGAGCTGTTAGATGAAAAATATAACGTTATATGTGATACGAATTACCTCCTACCATAGTGATAAAGTAGCAGCTATCAATATAAATCAGGTGTATTAACAGTTTGATCTATCATTTTATCTTTTGGAAGGTCAATTAGATTAGGAGATGACGGGGATTGCCCTGGCTTAAAGACTTCCATTACGACATCTGGATTGGAAAGCTTTACCTGATATCCTTTTTCGGCATGAACTGGGTATAGATTGACTCCGTCAGGACGGCGGAACGGAATTTGAGGGGCATCTGCCAAAGCTTCAGCCATAAAAGATTGAAAAATTGGGACTGCGGCAGTGGACCCAGTCTCACGTTTTCCAAGCGGTCTTGGCTTATCATAACCTACAAAAACGCCTGCAACCAAATCTGGTGAGAACCCGATAAACCAGGCATTTGTATTATCATTAGTAGTACCTGTTTTACCTGCAAGCACTAACCCTGTCTGGAGTAATTTTCGCCCCGTTCCTCTTTTTACCACGCCCTCAAGCATTGTGATGATTTGATAGGCAGAGGCAGGATCTGTTAATTGCTCTCTATTATCAGGCAATATTGGCACTGCTTGTTCTCTCCATCCTGTATCTACAACACATTGCTCACATCTTCTGGTGTCATGTCGCATTATAGTTTTTCCATATCGGTCTTGCACTTTGTCAATCAAGCTCGGAGTGATTTTTAGCCCGCCATTTACCAGCTGGCCATATGCTGCTGTAATCCGCACCAAAGTTGTTTCTCCGGCGCCAAGTGCCATGGATAAATATGGTGGTAAATTCGTGTTTATATTAAATTTTTGGGCATAATTTTGAACTTCTTGCATGCCAATAGCCATCGCCAACCTAGCTGTCATCAAATTGCGTGATTTTTCGATACCAACTCTCATAATGGATGGGCCATAAAATTGTTTGGTGTAATTAGATGGTTTCCATTTAGGCAAGCCAGGGCCTTGATCAATTGCTAATGGCGCATCCAGAATTTGAGTTGTTGGACTATAGCCTTGGTCAAGTGCGGCAAGATATATAAAGGGTTTAAAGGCCGAACCTGGTTGGCGATATGCTTGGCTTGCCCTGTTAAATTCTGAATCATTAAAATTATACCCGCCAGACATAGCAAGCATTCTTCCAGTATGAGGGTCCATTGCAACAATTGCCCCCTCAACAAGAGGTCTCTGCCCAAGTGCCCAATCTTCTGGCCTTGGCTCATAGTCTTGGGTTACAAGATCTTTAGCGCTATCTGGCCTTTGTACAATCACAATATCCCCTGCAGACAGCGCTTCATTTAAGGATGTTATTCGTGGCGGGCGAATGCCATCCTTGTTACGTGGCGGATAAGCCCATTTTGCGAGTGAAAATGGGATAATACCTTTACCACCTTGCACGTAAATAAAAGCTTCATCTGGTTTCACTTGCAAGACCAAAGCAGCGTATCGTCCCTCTGGCATTGTCATGGTTATATCTAAAAGCTGATTATCTATGTTTTCTGGGCTGTCAATCTGTGTAATCGGACCTCGCCAACCTTGGCGCCTGTCTAAAGATTCCAGACCATTAATCAATGCCTCACGTGCCAGCTTTTGTAACTTTGGATCAAGCGTGGTTCGAACAGATAACCCGCCCCCATAAAGCATGTCGGAGCCATATAATGAGACAAGCTCGCGTCTTACTTCTTCTGTAAAATAAGGGGCATCGGCAAGATCAGATCCTGTCTGTGCACGAACACCCAAATCAAATGATTGCGCATACACTTTTTCATCTTCGCTGATATATCCATTTAAGAACATTTGCTGCAAGACCCAGTTTCGTCTTGCAATCGCAGAACTGGTTTTTCGGATAGGGTGATAGTTATTCGGGGCCTTTGGCAATGCAGCAAGATAGGCTATTTCGTGTAATTCTAATTGATCCAATGGCTTATCAAAATAATTCAAAGCTGCAGCTGCCACACCATAGCTGGAGAGCCCTAGATAAATATCGTTTAAATAAAGAGCAAGTATATCACTCTTCTCCAATGCATGCTCTATGCGAATTGCAAGAATGGCTTCTTTGATTTTACGTTCAACTGACACCTCATTCGTTAGAAGAAAGTTTTTTGCTACCTGCTGTGTAATTGTTGATGCGCCAATTGGCCTTCTTCCAGAGCCCATATTAGAAATATTAGTGATGATGGCGCGGCTCAAAGCCCTTAAATCGAGCCCAAAATGCTTGTAAAAAGATTTATCCTCTGCTGAGAGGAAGGCCGCTATAAGGTCTGGCGGCATTGCCTGTGTAGGCATGAATAAACGTTTCTGCGTCGCATATTCTGCCAATAACGCGCCATCACCTGCATGAATACGTGTTACAACAGGCGGCTCATAATCGGCAAGCTTTGCATAATCTGGCAAATCCCTGCCAAATAACCAAAACACCCATAAAACACTGCTTATGCCAGCAAGCATGCACAGCATCAAAAACGTAAATATTCCAAAAAACCATTTCATAATCTTTGTCTGTAATTTCTCTTTAGGGCATTTTTATGACACTGCTTTTTACCGTAACGTTTCTGCATTCATTACCCTAACTTCATTATTTGCGCGAAGATGACTTTAAATATACCAAAATAGCATCCGCTATTTTTTTCGTTAAAGCATCAATATAGCTATTTTTTTTCAGATTTGCTTCATCTTGCTGATTTGTAAGAAACCCCATCTCAACTAATACTGATGGAATGTCTGGTGACTTTAATACTGCAAAACCAGCAAACCTATGGCCACGTTTATCCCCGCCCGGAAAAGAGCGCACCTGTTCTAAAATAGAGTTAGCAACATAGGTAGATTCGTTCATAGATTCTCTTTGGAACATGCCTAATAATGCATTCGCAGCGAGAGGATCCTCAACTGCCAAATCTGGTCCACCAATAAGGTCTGCCTTATTCTCACGTTCCGCTATTAGCGCTGCTTCTTTATCAGAAGCAGTGTCTGATAGTGAGAATACAGATATGCCATATGCCTTTGCATTTGGGGCTGCATCTGCATGAATTGACACAAACAAATCAGCTTGATGCTGGCGTGCAATTGCAATTCTATCTCGCAACCTAATAAAGCTATCATCTTCTCTGGTAAGCCTTGCAATCACTTGCCCTGTGCTATTCAAATGATCCGCAAGCAACTTTGATGCCTTAAATGTAATATCCTTCTCTCTTGTTCCGGTAATACCGATGGCACCTGGGTCTTTGCCGCCATGACCTGCATCAATTGTAACAACCCACCTTCTTGGCCGTTGTTCTGGAGAATTAAGCGTGACGACACTGCCAGAGAGATTTGTATTTTGCTTTTGGTCTGGCTGATTTGAGGAATTAGAATAATTTTTATCCATAATATTCTCGCTCATAAAAGCATCAAGCTGG
Organism: Alphaproteobacteria bacterium; assembly: GCA_009936885.1. Taxonomy (GTDB): domain Bacteria; phylum Pseudomonadota; class Alphaproteobacteria; order Puniceispirillales; family Puniceispirillaceae; genus UBA5951. Next base: position 10,285 of record JAACDT010000094.1, on the reverse strand, counting down.
TTAGTTGCAAGATAGGGCGTTTTTTTAAGAGCCGATCGTGCTAAAGCAAATGCTGTACTACCTCGGTTAAGAACATCTACCACTATTCGGTAGCCAGATGCATTAGAGCTATCCGTCTCATTAGGAGGCAACAAAAATGCTGCAATCGGAGCTGCAGCTTCTGATAATTCAAAAACTAGCCTGCCTGTATCAGAGTCTGGATTTCCATATCTGTAGGAAGTTAATGAGCCAAAAGATAGCCTTCCTGATTTTGGCAGGCTAGGCACATCCCAAACAGTATGCGCTGTATCAATAACAAGCCGGTAAGGATTTTCTAGCAAAAATAGCCTTGCTTCAGGAATAGTGCTTGTTTCCACAACAATTCGTGTAGCAGGCCCCGCTAGACCATCTAATTGTTGTGTATCTGTTATTTCTCCAAAGCGGAAACCGATATAACTATTCTGAGCATCAGCCTTGGTTGCGGATATGCCAGCTAAATCACAAATAACAAATAGGCTTATTAAAAGCAGCAGCTGCAGGGCCGCTAACAAGACCCGTTTCAAATGATTTTGAAAATCGATGATGTGAATATCTAATGAGGTCAATCAACTACCAACTTCTATTTTCAAACTGAGTTTTATGGTTTCATAACCACTAATCAAATCTCTGAATTACGCCATCAAGCTAACAAACAATCCAAAAGATAAAAATACTTATCCTTAATTCTATATAATTTTCTTTTCATAATTTTACTTTCATGTGATATGACCTTATCAGTTGCAAAGAGATCGCACAAAGCAGACGTTTTTGTATCGAATTATCCGTTACCAAAAATAAGCTTGTAAACAGAGCTTTGCAAATCGACTATTTTATACATTCAGCAGAATGATGAACCTTACAATGACTATGATGAATAAATTTTTATTATCCGCCAAGCCAGTTTTATTTCGGCATAGTGGCTACACAGATTGCCACGTAAATCATAGTGATATCTATACCATTCTGAACATTTCTGGTTTAGCGCCAGCCATTGAACATTCGTCTTGCAACCGCACCTATGACGGCGTGCAAACGACAGAGAGATTTACTTATGAGCAAAAAACTACTTATCGACGCCCACCAACCCGAAGAAACTCGTGTGGTGCTGCTTAATGACCAAAAAATTGAAGAATTTGATTACGAAAACACAGCAAGAAAACAACTAAAAGGTAATGTATATCTAGCCCGCATAACGCGTGTCGAGCCTTCATTGCAGGCTGCCTTTGTTGAATATGGCGGAAACCGTCAAGGGTTTCTGGCCTTTAGCGAAATACATCCTGATTATTATCGCATTCCTATTGAAGATAGAGAGGCCCTGCAGGCACAAGTAGAGCCTGTAGAAGATGAAGATGATGAAGCCTCCACCTCTCAGAGTGACACGCTAGAGACAATTGATAGCGAAGAAGAAATAGGTAATTCTGCTAAGAAAATACTACCAACTGCCTTGCATAAATATAAAATTCAAGAGGTTATTTCTCGCAAACAAATACTTCTTGTGCAGGTTGTTAAAGAAGAGCGCGGCAATAAAGGCGCTGCACTTACCACCTATTTATCACTTGCTGGACGCTATTGTGTTCTAATGCCAAACAGCAATAGAGGCGGAGGCGTATCACGTAAGATAAATAACCCCGCTGATAGAAAAAGACTAAAATCTATTGTCAGCGAGTTAGATATAGCTGACGGAATGGCTGTAATCGTTAGAACAGCTGGATCCAAGAGAACCAAAACAGAAATTAAAAGAGACTATTCCTATCTAACTAAATTATGGAATGATATCAGATCGAATACGATGAAATCAGAGGCACCAAGCCTTATACATGAAGAAGGCAGTTTAGTTAAACGCGCCATTCGGGATATTTATACGAACGATATTGAAGAAGTATATGTGGAAGGGGCAGAAAGCTACAAGATAGCAAAAACCCATATGAAAATGCTTATTCCTAGCCATGCCAAAAGAGTAGTTGAATTTAAGGGTGACAGACGCTTATTCCAACACCACCAAGTAGAATCACAGCTTGATCAGATACATCATAATGAAGTGACCTTAAAATCTGGCGGGTATCTAGTGTTAAACCAGACAGAAGCACTTGTGGCAATTGACGTAAACTCTGGAAAAGCAACAAGAGAGCGTAATATTGAAGAGACTGCCGTAAAAACCAATCTTGAAGCTGCTGAGGAAATTGGAAGACAACTTAAACTCAGAGACTTATCAGGGCTGGTTGTAATTGATTTCATTGATATGGAAGAAAACAGAAATCAGCATCTTGTCGAGCGGCGATTAAAAGAGGCCCTTCGAAACGACCGAGCCAGAATACAGGTGGGCGGCATAAGCCATTTTGGACTGCTTGAGATGTCACGGCAAAGATTGCGCCCCTCTTTGGTTGAATCTATTTCTCAGGCATGTCCTCATTGCGAGGGAACAGGCAGGGTGCGATCTGTAAATTCATCTGCACTTCATATCTTACGGGTTCTGGAGGAGGAAATTACTGGCATATCAGCGCAAGAACTATCAATCGTGGTTCACACAGATGTTGCGCTTTATATTCTCAACGAAAAGCGTGCAACGCTTTCAGAGCTTGAGAAGAAAGCAAATTGTAAGATTTCGATTCAAGCAGATGGAAGCCTGCTGGAAAATGATTATCGATTATTGAAAGATAATATTTTGCTAGAAACCAAGGAAACCCCCATATCTAAAAGTAAGCCTGAAACTGCAAAAGCGCCTCATCATCCCCCTCGTCTCTCAAGTGAGGAAGATACCGAAGATGGCGACCAGCCAAAACGAAAGCGGCGTGGTCGACGTGGTGGCAGGCGAAGGCGCAGGCGCGATGGCGACGAAGCTATTATTTCTCAAACATCGCAGACTGAAACAGAAACGCAAGTTGTGCCAAGTGCGGAGGCTGAAACCGAGCAAAAAAGTGAACACCCCGCTAATTCAGATACACAGTCTGATAAAACACAAGCCAGACCAAAATCACGTAGACGGCGCGGCAATAAACCAAAACAAAACCAACAACTGTTAAACGAAGCGGATGATACTGCTGCAATTAGCACCTCCCCGGAAAATTCCTCAGAACCGCAAACTAGTGAGGAGGCCCCAAAAGTGGAGCCAAAAGCAAAGAAAGCTAAGAAAAAAACAGCTCGTAACAGTGTCGCTGAAACAACTGCAGATGATAGCGAGACAAACAAAACTACCAGACCCAAAAGTCTGAAAACTCAGACAAAAAAAGCAGGGGCTAAAAAACCCCCTAAAAAGGCAGTTAAGAAAAAGAAAAAACCAGCAGAAAATCAGTTAAGTGAAAATAGCACTGATAGCGTGGAACAATCGACAGGCAGAGAGCCTATTGCGTCTGTTGAGTTAGGTGTTACTGATGTTGGTAATAAAGCGCCTGCTGCTAAGAAGCGCGGTTGGTGGTCGAAAAGCTAATCAAGATAAATAAAAAATCTTATATGAGCAGATTAGTCTTTTAAATCTGCTCTTTTTTTACCTTAAAAAAAGGTACTATAATATCTAGCCTATTATGAATATTTATCAGCTAAGGTTATTTCTCAGGCAGCATCTTTTTTATAGGCTTCAACAAATTCATTAATCCGTTTAACAGCTTCATGCATCGTCGCTGTAGAACCCGCAAAAGATAACCGTAGAAAACGATGCCCATTAATGGGATCAAAATCCACGCCTGGTGTAGTGGCAACGCCAGTTTGGTCTAATAATTCCTTTGCAAAGGCAATTGAATCGTCACTTAATGCTGAAATATCTGCATAAATATAAAAAGCACCGTCGCAAGGGGCTGCATTTCCAAGAAATTCTGACGGCAGGCCTGATAATAATACCTGTCTATTTTCTTGATATCGCTCTACATGCTGGTCTAACTCATCGCTACAATCAAATGCTTTCACAGATGCAATTTGGTTAGGTGTTGGCGCTGATATGTATAGGTTCTGCGCTAATTTCTCAGCAGCACTAATCAACTGCTCTGGCAGTATCATCCATCCAATCCGCCATCCTGTCATTGAAAAATACTTAGACAGGCTATTAATAATAATGGCGTTATCAGTGTATTTTAATGCTGTCTCGCATCTACCCGTATAAGATAGCCCATGATAAATCTCATCCGAGATTAACCGCACCCCATTCTTGTCACACCATTCACAGATTTCTTTTAATTCTACATCTGGAATTACAACACCCGTTGGATTATGCGGACTTGCTATCATAAGCCCGTCTGGCAATCTGTCCCAGTTTTCCATATCCTGTAATCTTGGCATCCACCCTTCTTCAGCGCCAGCTGGCAAAATCACAGGCTCAAGTCCCATACCGAGCATTAGATTGCGATAGGCTGGATAGCCTGGATTTGGAATGGCAATTCTATCACCAACATCAAAAGCAGACATAAACGATATTGCAAACCCAGTCGATGAGCCCACTGTCACCGCAACACGTTCGCTATCTAAATCTATCTGGTACCATTCTTGATAATGTTCTGCTATTCTCTGGCGCAACTCAATAATTCCAAGTGCCACAGCATATCCGCGTGATTTTTGCTGCCCCATAGAGTCAATAAGCGCATCCATAACCGGTTTAGGGGCAGATGAGGATGGCTGCCCTACCTCAAGATGCACGATATCATGCCCTTGTGCATCTAACTCAGCGGCAAGGCGCATTACATCCATAGCCATGAAGGGCGGCATTTTACTACGTTTAGCAATTTTTAGGGTTGGACCTGTCATTTTCTTCCCATTATTAACATCAAGCTTTATAATTAAGGCAGCGTGGAGAATATTAAGAGACACAAAGCACTGATTATTGAGCTAAACTATGTTATTCTTGTAAAAGTTATTGATTATTATTAATCTGAAAGCACAACATCACATCTTATTTGCCTTGTCAAATACGTTATTCTGAATTTAATTCTGTTTTTTTGTAAAATAAAGAATTTTATTTTATTTTATCAAAGGAAATCACAAAACAAATGTTGAATATTAGAAACTTTCATTTGATTATGCTTTTTTTCCTATTTTTTATTGGATCAACAACGAGTTGCTATGCAAACTTAATTCGGGATACCGAGCTAGAAACCAAACTAGAATCACTATTGGCGCCATTGGTTCAGGCCTCTAATATTTCGTCACAGATAAAGGTTCGGATCATTCTGGATTCTTCTTACAATGCCTTTGTTACAGGAGATAATATTATATATCTTCACTCTGGTCTTTTGCTTGAGGCAGATACTTTAGAAGAGGTCATGGGCGTGATGGCACATGAGCTCGGCCATATTGCATCTGGTCATGTAGCCGGAAAAGGCGAAGCCATAAAAAAAGCGCGCGGGGCGTCTTTGCTAAGCACCGCTCTTGCTGCTGCTGCTGCAATAGGGGGCTCTGGGGAGCTGGCAGCAGGTCTGCTAGTAGGCGGAAACGATAGAGCAGCGCGGCAATTTTATTACGGCTCACGGATAAATGAAGCCATTGCCGATGAATGGGCGTTAGAAATGCTTGATGAGCTCAAAATCAGCTCCGATGGTATGGCGAAAATGATGCAGCGGCTATCACAGCAAAATGTATTACCTGAAAGCCATCAGTCAGAATATTATAGAACGCATCCTGGTACCAAGCAACGTTTGGCTGTCTATGAAGATCACCTTGCAAAATCCAACTTTAAAGATAGCATAATGGCAGAAGCAGATTATGCTGATTTTAACCGGATTGTTGCTAAATTGTCAGGATATGAAAACCCACCAGAACAGACAATAGAAACTCTGGGAGAAACTCCAGCACAAACTCCGGGACAGGCTATAGAAAACAACAATCTATCTATAGATGAACGCTATGAGCTAGCAATTGCTTATTTCAGATATGGCAATTCTGATGCGGCTATGAGGGATATCCAATCACTTTTATTGGCAGAACCAGAAAACCCCTATTTTTACGAACTTGGCGGGGAAATAGCCTTTGCAGACCAAAATTTGCCATCTGCGATTGAGTATTTAACAGCCGCATCCGACAAAAGCCAGCAAGCACCCTTAATTGGGATGCGTTTAGGCAGGGCATTATTAGCAACTGGAATAGCTGAGAATTACGCACGAGCAAGAGATATTCTAAAAATCGCAGTTGATGGTGAGCCAGATTGGCCATTTGTGCGAAGAGAATATGCTATCGCCCTTGGCAAAACAGGGGATATCGCAAAAGCAAGCTGGCAGCTGGCTGAAGCAGAGTTCCTAAATGGCGATCTGCAGCAAGCAAATAGTCAGCTAAAACGCGCATTAGAACAAAGTAACGTATCACCAGAATTAAAAAAACAATTAATCGATTTGAAATTTTTAATAGAAAACGCACAGATTTTAAAAGCTTATTAAGTTTTCAGTCAACCAATAGCAAGGCCTTTATTGAAAGATTAATTCACACATGCTATTGAGCCAAGCGTAATTCATTATTTCAAAATAGCAGGATAATCATGAAGCAGATTTTTTATTACCTAACCCTGTGCCTTTTTCTGATAACCTATCCTGCAAAAGCTGAGTTTTCAGAATCAGAAGAACAGCAAATTCAGCACATAATTGAGAAATATCTGAGCCAAAACCCTGAATTGCTATTTGACTTAATTGTAAATTATTCTAACCAAAAATCAGAAGATGCTAAGCAAATCGCGATGTCAATGACCTATGATAGTGAAGGTGATGGCACTATGGGTAATCCAGATGCTTCTTTTATTATCTATGAATATTCAGACTATAATTGTGGTTATTGCAAGCGATTATTTAATACATTACAGACCCTCATTAGCGAAGATGATGATTTGTTAATTGTGGTGAAGGAATTTCCTATCTTGGCAAAGAGCTCTGTATTAGCAGCCAAAGCAGCGCTTGCTGCTGAAGAGCAAGGCAGGTTTGCAGAATATCATAATGCCTTAATGACATCTGTTGGCGGCATCACACAAGACTCGTTGCAGTCTATAGCAACAATGGTGGGGCTTGATTTAAGCTTGTATAACGAGGCTATTTCTAGCAACCGTTTTGATAAAATATTACAGCGCAATATGAATGCTGGACGGGCAATCGGGATTGAGGGAACGCCTGCTTTATTAATTGGTGAGCAAATAATCCCAGGCGCTATTGGTCTAGAGGAAATAAAAGCACTCATCAAAGCAGAGCGAGAAAACAGCTGATACAATAAAGAGGTAAATTACTTTTTTTTGACCCAATTATTAAACCCCATTATTAAATAAAGAGAAATCACCGCAAAATTCAGTATTCGCATTTTTGATTTAATTACGCTATAGGAAGTCAGCTAAACTTTTTTTACTGTCTAATTTTAGGGGTTGCGTTATGGCAAAAATTCTTATTCTTAACGGGCCGAATTTAAATATGCTCGGGACAAGGCAACCCGAAATCTACGGCCATACAAAATTGCAAGACATCGAAGCTGCCTGTCAAGCGTTGGCAAGGGAGCTTCATATGGTAGCAGAATGTGCCCAGTCCAACCATGAAGGAGAACTTGTTAGCCTAATTCAACAAGCATCAGCGACCTATGATGGCATTATTCTTAATGCTGGTGGATATAGTCATACATCTGTTGCTATTAGGGATGCGCTGGCTCTGTTTTCTGGCAAAATCATAGAGGTTCATATTTCAAACATATATAACCGTGAGGGATTTAGACATACCTCTATACTTTCGGCAGTATCTGATGGCATCATCGTTGGGCTGGGCGCGAACTCCTACAGCCTCGCCATCAGGGCACTCGCAGAATTACTTTCTGCTGATTAGGTTACCGCTATAATATGAGGTGATTTTAACCTGCAATCTTTTCCAAGATTTACCTAAAAAACGCACTGATTTTTTAACATCTAGTTTTTTTCAGTGGCATAAAAAGATATTAGGGCATTATTAGGAGCGTGTAAGTGTCACAACAATTTGTTATCGCGCCAGAGACGATTATCCAAGCCTACACACTCGGCATTTTCCCGATGGCCGCTAGTAGGGATGCAGAAGACATTCAGTTTTTTCAGCCTGACATTCGCGGTGTTCTGCCAATAAAGCCCCCTCAAATACCAAAACGACTTCAACGATTACTCAGAAAACAGCCGTTTGAGATTCATTGGAACCAGAATTTTCCTGCTGTAATTGATGGATGTGCCGCCCCGCGCTCTGACACACAAGACACATGGATTAACCCACAAATTAGAAGGTTATACATCTCTCTTCATATGCTTGGATTTGCCCATTCAGTCGAAGTCTATAAAGAGGGACAATTGGTAGGCGGGTTATACGGGGTTGCGATTGGCGGTGCTTTTTTTGGTGAATCCATGTTTAGCCGCGTATCAAACGCTTCTAAAATCGCGCTTTGTCATTTAATGGCTCGTCTGCGTTATGGCAATTTCAAATTATTAGACGCACAATTTTTAAATGATCATCTGATTCAATTCGGCATTGAATCCATAGACAAAGATGACTTTCAGAAGCAGCTTGAACACGCCATAAACAGCAAAGCCAGTCTGGGCCTTGATGTCCCTGAATCAATTATTCTTCAGTCTTTATGGCAAGATAATAATGTTACATCATAAACAGGATGTTCCAATCCAGAAATAGCTGGGCTTGAAGCGAACATCCACCCAGAAAACAGAGCTTTTTGGGCTTTTTGAGCTTTTTTGGGCTTCTTTTCTGCGTACCCATTATCAAATATCATAATGAAAGCGACATTTTCAGGGGGCTCTTCTGGCGGTCGATAAGCGCAATAATGCACCCTAAGCTCAAGCGTGCCAAATTCCGTACCACCGCCCACTGGAACTGACTTAGTTGAAATACGCGCCGTAATTTTATTAAGAAGTTGTAACTCTGCTGTTTGCGATTCTATCCAGCTGAACGCAATTGCCTTGTTATTTTGGACCATAAGAACGCCCATAATAAGAAAAACTCTAAATAGAAAAATATTCGATAGCTTCATTGTGAAATAGTATCAATTTTATTGACTGGCACTTTGAAACACAAATTTGCCGAGAAGATCGGTAAGACTCACAGGGTCTGATGTATCATAGATAATATCCCCTGCTTGCAACATGGTATCCTCTGCTCCAGGCGATAGTTCAAGCACATAACCACCCAAAAGTGATTTAGCAACAATCCGTGCACTGGTGTCTGACGGCAATTCTATATCCGGATTTATTCTGAATGTTAGTCGCGCCATATAGGTTATTTTATCAATCTCATGAGATGTTACCTGACCAATTTTTATCCCAGCCAGAAACACATCATCCCCGGCAGAAAGACCAGATACGTCGCCAAAATCGGCTTTGAGTTCCATCCCATCTGATGGTGTCAAATTAGCCGAATTATAAACCGTGAATGCAAATAATGCAGCTCCGATGATAATAACCGCACCAAGTATTGTCTCTAATGTGTTTTGACGCATTTGATAAAAATATCCTTTAATCAGTGTAGGTAAGCAGGCTGTATCACCAAAACGGACAATCTGTAATTATATATGCTCAAGATGTTGGCGTCCAAGGCTCATAATCACCAGACGCTTTAGCACGGCGCCCCCCTTTCAACGGATGGCCTTTCGGGCGATAGGCGAATTTAGTACCTGTTAAGTTCGGCAAGTGGGCTCCCTGCCACTCATGCTTTTGATAACCACCCTCAGGAGGGGTGTCGTCTTGTGTGTGATGCAACCATCCATGCCAGTCTGCAGGCACTTTTGATGCCTCTACCACGCCTTTGAATAGAACAAACCTTTTAGACCTAAGCTGGTTCTGTCTCTTAGCCTTCTCATAATATTTATTTCCAAATTCGTCTTCACCTTTAAATCTAGAGGTGCAGGCGATTAATACTCTTGAAATGATATGCATTAGGTTTTTTTTCCAATCAATGATCAAGCATTTCTATTTTTTTCAAGACGCGCTCTTATTCATCCTATTCTAGGGGTTATGGTAGCAAAAAAAAGCATGTAGTTAAATATTTTGTTTCAAATTATGGTAATTGCTAAAAACGCAACTATTAGCAAAAAATCAAAGATAACGTTTAATCTATTTGTTCTGTCTTCTCATCCATTAGTCATTATATTAACAGACCCTTTGCTCAAATTTACTCTGAGAAGGCGCTTATATATTGAGCATGAATAATAAAATTCATATCCCTTGGCTCCTTATCAATTAAGTAATTTCAATCGACTAGAAAAGGTCAAGAAAAAAAAGTGAAAAATAGGCTATTTTTTTAATTGTCAAACTTGATCTAAACCACTACATCAGGTAACTTCGAGAGCTATGTCTACTATATAT
>JAACDT010000013.1 GCA_009936885.1 Alphaproteobacteria bacterium | reverse complement strand
TCCTAGCAAATGGAGTTGACTTGGGGGGGCATGTTACATTAGGCAATAATTGTTATATGGGCGCTTATACTGCAGTGCATCAATTTGTGAGAATTGGCGATATAGCTATGATAGGCGCAATGGCTAAAGTAACTGAGGATATTATTCCCTATTCAATAGCAGATGGATCGCCATGCAGATTACGAAGCGTAAATACAATTGGTCTTAAGAGGCAAAAAATTTCTAAAGCTCAGATATCAGAAATCAGAGCCGTATATAAAAGGGTATTTAATCAGGGTGGTGATTTTGCATCAAGATTAATACAGGCTAGAAAAATATTAACCATCGCTGAGAGCCCTGCTTGGAATATGTTGGAATTCATCAGTATGAGAGATAAGCGCCCTATTTGCATGCAGAAAAACGCTAACGATATTGTAACGGAAGTGTAAATGTCAGATTTAGCTAAATTATCTTGTAAATATGGCCTGATTTGCGGTGCAGGAACTGAGCCTCTAACAATAGCAAAAATACTTTCTAACAGGGATATTTCGGTTTTTATTATTAAGCTATATGGAGAGGCAGATGCAGATTACAGCGAGTTTGAACATATAGATTTAAAAATTGGTCAGCTGGAGAAAATGTCTAAATATCTAGCAGATGCGGGCTGTACGGAAATTATATTATCAGGGAAAATTAGAAATTTATCGCTTTTCAAAGTCAATCCTGATTTTTCCGCGTTAAAAATATTAGCGCAACACATTAAATTAGGAGATAATTTTCTGTTAGAATCTGTTTCAAAATTTTTTGAAGAAAAGGGGTTTATTGTTGTTCCTCAAGATAAAATAAGACCAAGAGAGTGTCTTCCAGCGGGCTATGTCTTAGGGCCGATACCAGAGGGCAGAATAGCAGATGATATCCAAATTGGGATTAGCTATATGGCGCAATCAAGCCAGTTTGACATAGGGCAGGCGGTAATTGTTCAGTCTGGTAGATTTATTGCCATTGAAGCGACAGAAGGCACGGACGCTATGATAAAAAGGGCGTCAGGAATGATAAATCCAGATAATTCACCTGCAATTTTTATTAAAATGGCAAAACTGTATCAATCTTTGGAACATGATTTACCAGTTTTTGGCCTCGATACGATAAAAATGTTGCAGGCGAGTAATATTAAAATCGCATGTTTGCACGCCGAAAACTGCAAACTTTCAGTTGGCTTAAATGATATTGAATCTGCTGCAATGCAAGCAGGGATTAGCCTATATGCTGTAGATTATGAGGGGTAATTGCTTTTACATTCTTGCCGGGGATACATCTGCAGATTTGCTAGCTGGACACCTAATGCGTGCAGTTCACTCAGATATAAATAAGCCGATAAATTGGATTGGTATTGGCGGCGAGCAAATGCAAAAGCAAGGTCTTGAAACTAGCATTCCGATGTCTAGTTTGACTGTGATTGGAATCCTTGATGCTGTTACTTCCTATAAACGCCTATTGAAAATAGCAAAAGAACAGGTTGCTCAGATAATGGTGGCGCGGCCAAAGGCAATTTTTACAATTGATACTAAACAATTTGCGCTAAAATTTGCGATGCTTCTGCGCGTTGAAATGGATAAAGCAGGATGGCACGTCCCAATTATCCAGCTTGTTGCTCCCACTGTCTGGGCATGGGGGCAATGGCGAGCCAGAAAATTTGAGACTGCGTTTGATAAAATTCTATGCCTATTCCCTTTTGAGCCATCTTATTTTAATTCAGATAAAACAGATGCCGTCTTTGTAGGGCACCCTTATGGAAATCTGTCTAACCAACCTGAAGCGTTAGATGATAATAGCAAGAAGCGCTAAAACTTGATTGGGCAAATACCGGGTAGTAGAAAAAGAGAAATTGCAGATAATCTTCCAGATATTTTAAAAGCAGCAGAGTTGTTCTCAGCTCGATTTCCGGAATGCCAGTTTATTTTGCCGACGACATCTAATCTTGAAAAAGATATTCGCCGTCACCTTAAAAACTATCAATTGAACGTAGAGATTGTTGTAGGCGTAGATGCTTTTGATAATTGTTTATTAGATATAACCTTAGCAATTTGCGTTTCTGGCACGGCTACTTTGCAACTGGGCTTACACGCCATCCCAGCCATAACCTGCTATAAAACAAATCCTATAAATTTTATGCTAATGAAGTCTTTGTTTAAGTTAAAAGACCCAATCCTACCCAATATCCTATTGCAAACAGAAGTATATTCTTGCTTTCTTCAGTCGAAACAAACACCGAACAATCTTTCATCTGCATTGGTTCAGATTTATGATGATATCTCTTCGCATCAACACAAAATGATACAACACGCACAAAGATTGCAACACATCCTTGTTGGTTGCGAAGATGATTTTGAGAAAGCCCTTGCAAAGGCTTTAAATATCACAGAGTTAGTTTAAACCTATTTTCTATGAGTCATTGACAAAAAAGAGCGCATTTCTGGGCCTGTATAAAGCTGTCTTGGCCTTCCAATACGCTGCATCGGGTCTTCTATCATTTCTTTCCATTGTGAAATCCAGCCAACTGTTCTAGCAACGGCAAAAAGAACGGTAAACATAGATGTCGGGAACCCCATCGCTTTTAAAATAATACCAGAATAGAAATCAACATTAGGGTATAGTTTCTTATCAATAAAATATTGATCATTAAGTGCTATATTTTCTAATTCCATAGCTAGTTCTAAAAGCGGATCATCAATGCCAAGTTTGTTTAATACATCATGGCAGGACTGTCTCATTACCTTAGCGCGTGGGTCAAAATTTTTGTAAACCCTATGACCAAACCCGAATAAGCGGAATGGATCATCCTTGTCACGAGCGCGGTTTACATATTCTGCAATATTCGACTTATCCCCAATTTCCTGAAGCATATTAAGAACAGCTTCATTTGCGCCACCAT
>JAACDT010000012.1 GCA_009936885.1 Alphaproteobacteria bacterium | reverse complement strand
CTGCTCTTGATGATTGGCGCTTTAGCTTTTGTTTTTCGGATCTGATGCTACATAATCTGCAAGTGCATTTTGTGCGCTTCCCGGGCGTAATGGTTTTTGCTGGCTCTCATCAGGCACCCAACCCGTAAGCGTAACAAGCTCAAACGTTGCTGTTATTCTGCCATCTTCTGCCGCAAATTCTTGCTCATATATTTCCCCAGCCCTTTGAAATAACTTAGCAGAGGTAAATTGCCGGCTACGTGAATTAAGGGCATTTGCCTCCCCCATTTGTTTTAAATCTGACATCAACTCATAAATTGAGGAATATGTAACTTCAATTAAGTCAGAATCGCAAACAGGAAGGGCAAAACCGGCTCGTTGCAGTAATCCGCCTGCTGCCTTTACATCCACCATCGGGATGCAACGTGGGTAGGCGCCATTGCTTAATTCTGTCTCTGCATGCGTTAGGCAGGCACGCAGCTCTTGAAGAGTTCTGCCTCCAAAAAAATTAGCCAATAACAGCCCATCGGGTTTTAAAGAATTACGACACTGAATCAACATTCCTGGAAGGTCATTTACCCACTGAAAAAACTGAGAGGATAAGATTAAATCACAGGTTTTGATTTGTTTAAGAAAGTGCATATCAGGGCTATGAATATAGGTTGCAGACGGATGCGCGAACGCACGCATTTTTTCTGAAATATCCATCTGAAAAAGAGTGTAATTATCTTCATGTTTAGCAGGTGACATAGCCAGAAATTGAGTTGCAACTTGCCCGTTAAAACTACCTATATCCAAAATAGAGGAAAAATCCCGCTTTACGTCATATAACCTATCAAGCAATCGGGTAATAGAGGCTTGACGCAAGAACATTACATCTTCTGCATCTTTTGGCTGGGTGAGGGCGCGATCGCGAACTTGGTTCAGCATTTTATAGTCAAATGGATCGGTCATTCAAATTTCTGCTTAATCGGTAGTAAATTTAATTATTTATTCATCTTTTTTAGCTCAAATAGAATTATGAAAAAAGGTGTAACCAAACTTGATGATAAAAGCAGTAAAAATAATTCCATATCAGCTGGATTTATTTTCAACAAGCTAAAGAAGTTACCAGCACTTAATATCAGCAGACTGGTAAGAATGGCTTTTCCTGCTTTGTGTGCTGTGTGTGATACTCATATTTAAAATAACGGAATATGCCCCAATTGGCGCCCAAAACAGGAGCCTATGCCAGAACCTGCATGCCGTAAATGTGCGCGTATATTACATCACCAAACCATCACTGGCTGTTGCGAGGCGTGCTTGTTAAATGCTCCAATAATTACTCAAATCATTGTAGCTTATCGTAATAATGTTGTATCGAAGTCGCTTATTTTAAAATTTAAATATGCTGACCGGCTTGAGTTAACCACAATCTTCTCAACTCTTTTATCACCTGCGTTTAATCAACATTGCAAACCTGATACATTAGTAATTCCTATTCCGTTACATCCTGCTCGTTATCGCAAACGCATGTTTAATTAATCTTCTGAAATTGCACGCAGTTTATTTAGAACAAATGAATGCACCCCTCTTTACCAACCCTCTTTGCTAGAGCGTGTTATAAACACAGAACTGCTGGGGCGAATGCGTCACTCGCAGCGCGCAAAAACATTAAAAGGCGCCTTTACAATCAACCCTCAAAAGCAAAAACTGTTGAGTGCAGGCGCCTTACAGGTGAATACACTTTCTTTTGTAAGCGCTTGCTAATGGATAATTTACAGCTTACCTCCCGTTTAATTTAATTATTTGAAGGCTCAATCCAATAACCCCCTATTGGCATTTCCCCATGGCCCAATTATATGATAGTAAAAATGAAAATGGGTGTAAAAAAGAAGATGAGTATGCATAATTTAGTAGAAATTTATACAGCAGATTTTTGTGGCTACTGCCATCGTGCGATACAATTGCTAAAGAGTCGTGATATAAAATATAAACAATATGATGTAACCCTCGATAGGGCTGGCAGGCAAGCCATGACAAAGCGAGCCTCTGGGAAGACTTCTGTTCCGCAAATTTTTATAAACGACACCCATATTGGGGGTTCCGATGAATTGGTCGAGATAGCGTTAAATGGCAGGCTGGATGAGCTGCTTGCTAGCTAGGATATAAATAATGCGTGTTGCAGCAGCACAATATTGTGCATCCAACGATATTCTACAAAACCAAGATACCATCGTCAGGCTTATATCACAGGCAAGTTCTCAAAGCGTATCTCTAATATGTTTTCCAGAATGCGCAAATCTAATAGCCAAAAACAAAAAAGAGCTGCAAGAGAAGGCTGAACCAGCAGATAATTCAGATACACTTAAAAGAATAAAAACGCTTGCCCAGAAATATAAAATTATAATATCGCTCGGATCGCTATTATTGCGACAATCAGATTCCAAAAAAATCTTAAATCGTAGTTTTTTGGTGGATATTAATGGCGAATGCATTGCCACCTATGATAAAATCCACATGTTTGATGCGAATGTCGGAGATGGAAAGATTTATCGGGAATCTGAAGATTTTCAGGCAGGAGAAAAAATTATAACCCAAAAATCATCGATAGCTCATATTGGCTTGTCGATATGCTATGATGTAAGATTTCCTCAAATGTATCGAAAAATGGCACAAGCAGGGGCTGAAATTATCTTAATACCAGCTGCCTTTACAGCAAAAACAGGCAAAGCGCACTGGCACGTATTACAACGTGCAAGAGCAATTGAAACAGGTAGTTTTATAATTGCTGCGGCTCAGTCAGGAACCCACGCTGATAGACGTCAAACCTATGGTCACGCCCTAATTGTCAATCCGTGGGGAGAGATTATTGCAGAAGCGCCAACCCCCGAATCTGAGTTAGTGCTAGCAGATATAGACTTAAACGAAGTGGGTATAGCGCGAAACGCTATTGGCGCATGGAAATCTGAATAGCCCGCTTTTTTCTGGCACCTATTTATCGGTAATATCAATTACTACTATTTGTCTTTTTTGCAAGAGGATGGTTTGTTGTAACCAAACCACGCAGACGTTCAGGGCGTGTTTTGGTATAGATTTGTGTCGTTGAAATATCAGCATGTCCTAACATCATCTGCAAACTTCGTAAATCGGCACCACGATTTAGCATGTGCGTAGCAAATGAGTGGCGAAGTTTATGAGGACTAACGCGTGCGGTATCAATTTGGGCGCTCGTTGCAAGCTTCTTTAATAGGGTAGAGAATTTCTGGCGGGTTATCGCTGGCTCATCTGGCATGGCTATTAGCTGCTCATGATGCGTATCAGGTCCAGCGGCGTCTCTTTTTTCCAACCAGATTTGAGTTTTAGAGATAGCAATATCGGTAAGAGGCACCATTCGCTCTCGCCCGCCTTTTCCACGAACAATTATCAGGTTTCTGCCAGATATAATGTCCCCTCTTCGCAGGAGCAGCAATTCAGAAATGCGCAAACCAGCACCATACAGAATTTCCATCCCTGCTGACATGCGCAGATTATCTGGTTCCGGGAGCTTTTTTGTTGCATCCAGAAGCGCATTTACTTCCAGCTCAGACAGGCTTGCTGGAATAGGTTGAGGAAGCTTTGGATTATCAAGCCAAATAGTGGGATTATCTTGCCTATATCCGTCAGATACCAGCCATTTCATCATATGTCTTAGGGCACTAATTCTTCTGGCAACTGTTCTTGGCGCTTGTCCTTGACTCTGCCAGATAGATAAGCAGGAAAGCAATTCACGCTCATTTGCAACAGATAAACTAGTTTCAAATGTGGTTTGAATATGGGTATCTGCCAGTATCAAGTCACTTTCATAGGCTGATACTGTATTCTGGGATGCGCCAGTTTCGGCTGCCAAACTCTCCAAGAACAAACTAATTTTTGCATCTCTTTTATTTTCGGACATCCTATTATCCTCGCAAAAAAAGCACCCTGTTTGATATGAATTTTTTAGCAATGCTTTGGGGTTTTTTTAAAAAGCACACCCAAAGATATCTGACAGATACGTTTTGCTAAAAACTAAATCTCTTCTTGCCAATATTTTTCAATCAAATGCGCTGTTACAATCTCTTTAATTAAATCATCAACAGGTCCGTCAAAGCCGATTTCCTGCAATGAGCGTACTACCAATGCCAAATCATTCGCTGAGATATGGATGAGTTTGTATTTTTCAAACATCGCAGAAATGATCAATATCGTCTCTGCGGTGCGACGATTTTTGGAAGCTTCAATCAGCGCATTTCTCAGTACTGGCTCTAACTCGAGACTTTCAGAAGCATTTGGCTTTTCAACGTTTAATGATGCAAGTTCTATCCAGCTAAGCGGCGTTTGTATCATGAGTGCCTGATCAAATACAGGAAGCAGGTGCGCTAAATCAAATTCCTTAAGTACATCTATAGATGGTTTATCAGCCGTACTAGCATTCATAAGAAGAAATAATTTATCCATCTCCATAGATGAGATATTAGTATCTTGGGCAGGCGTGTTTGTGAGCTCATGAAGCAAAACCATTTTTTCAAATTGAGGCTTCAATTCAGGAACAATTAAAGGCAACCCATCTGCTGTAAGACGTGTTTTTGCTAAATCTGCATAGAAGGGAAGTAATGCTGGCCCATTGCCAAATTTAACTTCTTCTTTGAAAGCAGATAGGAAAAGAAGATCATAATCCTGCTGAACCTCCGCTTGGAACATACTTCCTGCAAGGGCTGCATAAATTTCTGCACTTGCGATAAGCCTCAACTCGCCATTAGTGTTTTGTAATATGCTAAAAGCTGTTTCTATGGGACGCTCTGCATCATATAAGCTTCGTATAAGTGCCGATGCTTCAAATGCTGATTCGCTTTGTTGCAAAATCTGCTTCATCGCAAAGGCAAGCCTTGCTTCCCGGGTAGTATTTTTAATTAGATTGCTAGCCTGCATCATTGAAGATGGTAACTCTGAGACCTGATGCCATTCAATTGGCGCCTCTGCTAAATCCATTAAGCTTAAATGAAGCGGCGTAAGAGATGACTGACCTAATTCAAGATTGCTAGATTGTGCTGAATGAAAATTTTCAAGTAATGCAAAGAACAAGGGATCTTCCTCGCCGCTAGTGCTCATTAACTCAGCCAGAAAAAGGGCATCTTCATAAGCACCATCAATAATTTTGCAAACTATCTGAACTTTTAGCCAGAATGCATCAAAATCTTGTGATACTTTCTTATCTGCTTTTGAACAGGTAACCTCATCATCATATGAGAGCAAATCATATGCTCCTAACCAGCGTTGCCATTCATCCCAACTTTGGTCATCCTCTGGCAATTTGCGAATAAGATCAGCCAAAGCATCAGAATGGCCTGCTCTTGCAAGCCATTCAATTCTATCAACCACCAATGAGTGAGCAACATCGCTATTGCCGGCCACCCCGATAGGGGGTGCAGACTTTCTGATAATTGCAGAATAAACAAGGGCGTTTATGGTTTTAGAAGCCCCATAAGGCTCGCTTATTTGATATAAATAGCGTATGTGGTGTGGTTTTGAGCCGCTCCATAATAATGTACTAAATGGCATTTGGCGCTGTTGCCAATCAGCAATGCCTGTTGTCACCAGGCCTACACCAGATAAATTGCGCAATCCCACACTAACCGCAGGTGTGGCAAAACCAGTATCTTTTAGTGCCTGCTCTTCTAATATTTGCTCTTCTGATATTTGCTCATTAGGCAAAATTGCTGGGACAGCTTGTTGTGATTTATTATCAAACTGATCACTTATTTGCTTGTCGAGTTGGAGCTGTTCTGCAGTAAACAACTCGCTAATGAGCGTATCCAAATCAGACGTATTATCGCCCAAAAGACTGCCATTCTTAAGAGGAGCACTATTAGCTGTTAAATCCGTCTCATCAATCTCTGATAGCGGTGTTTGGCTATCCGTTCCATCTTCAGGAATGGTCGCTGTTAAGTCGAATAAATTTAATTCTGGCTGACTAGCTGTTTCTGAAATAAAAGAGGGCATATCTGTGGCAAGCGGGGATTGCGTCTCGGGGAAGCGAGGCTGCTCAATACTTTGAGTTTGGGTTTGCGATGAGATGTTTCTACCATTTGGCGCAGAATTAACATCATAAATTATATCTTGTGAATGCCCTGAATGCGGCACAACAGAACCTAAAACACCAATAACAAAAACTCTAATCAACACCAACATCTTAATCCCTGAATTTACTATCATCAATTACCTGAGACACAGCCTTACTGGGTGCAGGTATTTTCCAATTCGATAAGAATATCCCTCCAAAAATCGTGCCAACTGCTATCAGAATAATCACCGTAAGAAACATCTTCATTTCTAGCCTCATGCTCTTTTTTGTTTTTGGTATAAACTAACACTGCATAACCTAAAATCCAATCGGATCTATTCGGATCTATCTAGATCTGCATTTTAACTTTAATACAATGAAAATAATCAATGATTATGGCGTTAATACGGCATCAAAGCTGGTTTCATTATTCATTATCTTTAGTATTTATTACACGCAGTTCTTGTTTGCCGAATAGTTGTTAGCTCGTTAGAAAGTATACTATGAAACAAAATCAAAATTATCTTCTGTCACACACAGTTGCCTTAATTGGTTTAATGGGTGCTGGCAAAACCACGCTCGGCAGATATTTTGCAAGATCGCTATCTGTAGATTTTATAGATAGTGATGATGAAATTGTAAAACGTGCTGGTATTTCCATTCCAGATATTTTTGAGCTAAGCGGAGAAGAAAAATTTCGTGATATAGAGCAACGGGTAATATCAGAGATTCTTCAAGGCTCTCCTGTAATATTATCAACTGGTGGAGGTGCATTCATCTCACCAAAAACAAGGGAGATACTCAGCAATAAATCGGTTATAATATGGCTACGGGCGGAACCAGAAACATTATTATCCAGAATGGATAACCTTCATAGCCGCCCTTTGCTTGCAAAAGGAGACCCTCTCTTAATCCTGACTAACCTATCTGATGAGCGAAAACGCTATTATGAACAAGCAGATGTGATTATTGATACAGACAACCTTTCTGCTACACAGGCTTTAAGAGAACTTGTCTCTGCTTTACAGAAGCGAGATGTTTTGCGATTAGAAAACACTGTTCAAAAGGAATTATAATGAGCCCAGTTGAAAAAATTATAGTGGGCCTTGAAGAAAGGTCCTATCCAATTTTTATTGGCCCTGATTTACTAAAAGAGGCTGATACATATCTTGCTGATTTTATTTCAGATAGGCAGGTTATTATTATCAGCGATACCATAATCGGCCCTTTATATCAGGGGTCATTTACAAAAAAAATTACGCCTTTATGCACTAGATTAGGCAACCTTTTTGTTCCAGCTGGTGAAGCATCAAAATCATTATCTGCCTATAATACACTTTGCGAGGAAATACTAAATATAGGGATAGACCGCAAAACGGTTCTAATTGCACTAGGGGGCGGTGTCATAGGGGATTTGGTTGGTTTTGTAGCGGCAAGTCTTCTGAGAGGGATTGATTTCATTCAGATACCAACAAGCCTGTTAGCACAAGTAGATAGCTCTGTTGGCGGAAAAACAGGTATAAATGCAACAGCTGGTAAAAACTTAATTGGGGCATTTCATCAACCAAAACTAATTCTAGCAGATACCAGTCTGTTATCAACGCTGCCCAAAAGAGAGCTCCTTTCTGGTTATGCAGAAATCGTAACATATGGTCTTCTTGGAGATGCTGAATTTTTTTCCTGGCTAGAGGAAAATTGGTCTAATGTGTTATCTTTAAAGCAGGATCAGATTGTTTTTGCCGTCAAGCGTTCCTGTGAGATGAAGGCTGATATTGTTGCAAAAGATGAGACGGAAACAGGAATCCGAGCTCTGTTAAATCTTGGTCATACATTTGCACATGCGTTTGAGGCTGTTGGACGCTATAATGGAGATTTATTGCATGGCGAGGCAGTAGCAGCAGGACTTGGACTTGCCTTCGACTTTTCAGTAGCAAAACAGATATGCAAGCCAGAAGATGCTTTGCGTGTTCATGCGCACCTGATGGAAGTTGGACTACCAGATGATTATAGCGCGCTACCTGCTGGCAAGGCTGCTGTCTCTACCTTGATAAAGCATATGAAAAAAGATAAAAAAGCCATTGCTGGAAATTTGACTTTTATTCTGACCCATAAAATTGGTGAGGCCTGCGTTATGCCAAATATTTCTGAGAACGAATTAACCACATTCTTTATGGCAAAAGGGGTTAATCATGTTTGATCATCTAACATTGATACTATCGATCACTCTGCTAATATTTTTATCTGCCTTTTTTTCAAGTTCTGAGACTGCATTAACCGCTGCATCAGATGCAAGAATGCGGCAATTAGCACGCAATGGCAGCAAAAATGCAAAACTTGTTGAAAAATTACGAAGTAATAGAGAAGAGCTTATCGGGGCTATTCTAATCGGTAATAATGCCGTAAATGTGCTTGCTTCTGCTGTTGCAACATCTGCTGCGATTACTTTGGTTGGCGATAATGGCGTATTCATTGCAACTCTAGTAATGACTATTTTACTTATTTTATTCGCAGAAGTACTCCCAAAAACCTATGCCTTCAATCATGCCAACCAATATGCACTTCTGGTAGCAACGCCGATTCGTTTCGTTGTTTTACTGTTCAGCCCTTTATCAATAGCACTTCGCTGGATGGTGATCATTTTTCTAGGCTCCGCACGCGAGCAACAAGAAGATAGAGAAGAGGAGCTGCGAGGAATGATAGAGCTTCATTCCGATAATGCTGATTCAGAACAACGTGAAAAAAAAGCAATGCTGTCTTCGGTTCTTGATTTATCTGAGCTAACAGTAGATGAAATTATGACACATCGTGGCTCTGTATCGATGGTAAATGTAAGTGACAAGCCAGAAGATATTGTCTCATTTGTTCTGAACTCACCTCATACCCGCTTGCCTATTTATTCTGGAAAGCCAGAGAATATTATTGGCGTTCTACACGTAAAAGACTTGCTACGCAGTTTGCAGAATTCTAATCCTGAGACATTAGAAGAATTTGATGTCGCTAAAATAGCTAGCCCGACTTATTTTATCCCAGAGACAACCTTATTAGCCAGTCAACTTCAGGCATTCAGAACAAGAAGAGAGCACTTTGCAATCGTTGTAGATGAATATGGCGATTTCAGGGGGATTGTAACACTTGAAGATATTATTGAGGAGATCGTAGGTGATATTGATGATGAGCATGATGAAGAGCTGGCCGGATGTACAGCACAAGCAGACGGATCTTATGTTGTAGATGGTAAT
This sequence comes from Alphaproteobacteria bacterium, assembly GCA_009936885.1. Classification (GTDB taxonomy): domain Bacteria; phylum Pseudomonadota; class Alphaproteobacteria; order Puniceispirillales; family Puniceispirillaceae; genus UBA5951. The sequence goes on along the minus strand of JAACDT010000012.1, from coordinate 3,353 downwards.
GTTACGATTCGTGACCTAAACAGAATATTAGACCTTACGCTGCCAGATGATGATGCTTCTACCGTAGCTGGGCTATTATTATATGAGACCAGAACGATCCCACTTCCCGGTCAAGAGTTTAAAATTCACGGAATGCGTTTTCGAGTTGTTCACAGGGAAAACAATCAAATCAACAGTCTTCGTATATGGACAAAACAGAAAAATACATCCACAAAAAAATCCTCTTCAAGCGTGACAGAGTGACCCTGTTAATATAATTTTAAAAAAATAAGGAGACAGGAAAATGGGGTTGCCAGAACCAGCTGAACGCCATCTTGTGCATAACCGAAGAATCAGGTGTAACGGTTATGTGCGTGCAGATGGTCATTTTGACATAGAGGCTGAACTTATAGACAGCAAGACCTATGATTTTCCATCTGACACATATGGCACGGTTTACCAAGATACGCCGTATCATCATATGCTAGTACGTATAACAGTTGATCTTGATCTAAGCGTAACAGATGCCGCAGCAGTAACACTTGCAGGCCCTTATCAGATATGTCCGCAAGGAGCGCAAAACATCACAAATTTAATTGGATTAAAAATTGGCCCTGGTTGGAAGCGGCGCGTGCAAACCGCGATTGGCGGGCCTTCTGGATGCACTCATATTACAGAGTTAACTGGGCCTATGGCGACCACCGCCTATCAGACTATTGGCGGCGAGATATCACGTCGGCGTAGAGAACAGATAAAAGATGATAATTTACCTGAAACCAATCAGAATAGTAGTTTAAAAAATAGCTGTATTGCATTTTCGAAAAGCTAATATCTAACTAGATTTTACATTCAAAGCGAGCGCATGGACGGTTGTGCATAGTAAGGGCTGTAATATTTCATGCACTAGCCGATGAGATTGAACTCTAGATTTACCGGCGAATGTAGCAGAAATTATATCAACTTCAAAATGCGTCTCCCTACCTGCCTGTGCACCAGCATGACCAGAATGAGCTTCACTCACATCCCGCACCTCCATGAAAACAGGAGAAAACGCATTTTCTAATAATTCTTCCATCTGAGTTTTTGTTGACATATTTATTCATACTCTCCAATTATAAACCACTATAAATTCAGCATGTTCCTTATGATAACGCAATTTTATTAGCTCTGCCACCTTGTCTAAACAAGCTGATAGCTTTAATTTACCTGTATGAGTGACGCAAAGATACCAGAATTAAAAGGCATTAAAGAACAGAGCGCACAAAAAAAAATATGTGACGCAGATAGCTGTTCAGAAGTTGGCTTGTATCCAGCGCCGCGGAACCGTGACGCGTTGCGTACTTATTTTTGGTTTTGTCTGCCGCATATCCGTGACTATAATAAACGCTGGAATTATTTTGATGGGCTGAATGGAGACGCGCTAGAAGCTGAAATTCGGCGCGCTACCACTTGGGAGAGGCCAAGTTGGAAATTTGGAACCGGCAGTTCTGATTCACATCAACGCACTTCTAATAATTTCTTCTCTGAAGATATTTTTGGCTTTTTCTCAGATGAAAACAAAACAGCTGATAACAGCGCTCACCGCACAATGCATAAAGAGGAGCGCTGGGCGTGGCAAATCTTTAATATAGATCCCTGTGCCGAGCAAACAAAAATAAAACAGCAATATAAAAAGCTTGTAAAGCTAAATCATCCTGACAGAAATCAGGGGGATATAGATGCAGAAGAGAGGCTAACAGAGATAAATAGTGCCTACTCAATATTGAAAAAATTATACCCCGCTATTGATTTAAAATCCCAGTAATTGATAAAAAGTTATTTTTGGGGGTGGATTTTATGATTGATTATCAATAAATTCACACCAATTTGTTAGCATCTGTGCTAACTCGTTAATTTTGGTACTATCTTTAATATTCTGAAAGGCGAATCCCTTTGTCTGAATTTATCAATAACAGCAATGCCGCGCATTCAATCACTGCTCCTGATACAAATTATGATGTAAAAGAAACCTTTGGATTAGACATTGATATGCAGGTCCCTGGTTTTTCTGCTTCCTCTGAGTATGTCCCGACCTTAGATCCTGACTATCAGTTTGATCATGATACCACGCTTGCGATATTAGCAGGATTTGCATTTAACAGACGGGTTATGATTCAAGGCTATCACGGCACTGGTAAATCAACTCATATCGAACAGATTGCTGCTAAGTTGAACTGGCCTTGCCTTCGTATTAATCTTGATAGTCATATCAGCAGAATAGATCTGATAGGAAAAGATGCAATTGTTGTTAAAGATGGCAAGCAAATAACCGAATTTAAAGAAGGCTTGCTTCCATGGGCATTAAGAAATCCTGTCGCTCTTGTTTTTGATGAATATGATGCAGGTCGTGCAGATGTTATGTTTGTAATCCAGCGAGTATTAGAAGTAGATGGTAAATTAACGCTTCTAGATACCAATAAAGTCATTCACCCAAACCCAAATTTCAGATTATTTGCAACAGCGAATACCGTTGGCCTTGGAGATACAACAGGGCTTTATCACGGCACACAACAAATTAATCAGGGTCAAATGGATAGATGGTCTATTGTGGCAACCCTGAACTATTTGCCTCACGAAGATGAGGTTGACATAATCGTTGCGAAACAAAAAAGCTATAATACGCAAGCTGGTAAGGAACAGGTATCGCAAATGGTTCGGATGGCGGATCTAACTCGCAAAGGTTTTATGGCTGGTGATTTATCAACCGTAATGTCTCCCAGAACTGTTCTAACATGGTCTGAGAATGCGCGCATTTTTAATGATATAACCATTGCATTCAGGCTGAGCTTTTTAAATAAATGTGATGAGGTTGAGCGTCCTGTGATTGCAGAATATTACCAACGTGTGTTTGGCATTGATTTACCTGAATCTCCAAGCTTCTCGGCCAAAGCATCTTGAAAATAGAAACGGGCTGTTAGAGTGAGCAAACCTATTGATGAGATGTTTTTAAAAGCTAATGCTGCAAGCCTGCGTGCATTAGCTGGGGGCACCCAGCATGAGGTTAGATATGTTGGTCAGGATAGCATCATTACCAATGACGGGGTAAGACTGCCAGCACCCCCAAGAGAGCCCTCTGCAAATACTGAAAATCAATTGCGGGGGGCTAGTGATGCTGCTGGGTTATGGCTCGCGCATCATAATAAAAAAACCCATCAGAGAGTCAGCCCAAAATCATCTGCTGCTAAAATGGTGTTTGAAGCAGCGGAAAAAGCAAGGGTAGAGGCAATCGGGTCAAATGATATGGCCGGGGTTCGGAAGAATTTAACAGAACGCCTTGAAACACATTATACACTCCACCCCCTTGGTATTCCCTCACCAGAAGCATCTGACCAGCT
>JAACDT010000093.1 GCA_009936885.1 Alphaproteobacteria bacterium | reverse complement strand
CAATGGATACATCGTGTCATAATTGTCTTAATCAGCGGACCCATTTGTTTTTCTTCAACAGCTCGCTTTGCTTCTTTATATCGCGAACCATCATGGCCGTACCCCATGGCCTGATCTTGCAAATCGCACTCCCCGCCTTGGTCACAAATAGGACAATCAAGAGGGTGATTTACCAACAGAAATTCCATTACCCCTTCACGTGCTTTTTTAACACGGTCTGTTTGGGTGCTGATTACCATTCCATCCGCGGCAGGCATCGCACAACTAGCGATAGGCTTGGGCGCTCGTTCCATGTCAACAAGACACATCCTGCAATTACCCGCAATTGACAGACGTTCATGATAGCAAAAACGTGGGATTTCGAAACCAGCTTCCTCACATGCCTGAAGCACGCTTGCCCCCTGCTCTACCTCAACTTCTATAGAATTTACCGTTAATTTAGGCATTTATCTCATCTCTATTCCGCAGCTTGCGTAACTGTTTTATTCATCTCGATCCGCCGCTCAATTTCTGGACGGAAGTTTTTGATCAATCCTTGAATTGGCCATGCTGCAGCATCTCCTAGCGCACAAATCGTATGACCCTCAACTTGTTTTGTGATTTCATATAAAGTGTCTATTTCATGAGGCTCTGCCTGTCCCCTGACCATCCTGTCCATCATCCGCCACATCCATCCGGTTCCTTCTCTGCAAGGTGTGCATTGCCCGCAACTCTCATGCTTGTAGAAATAGGATAGACGGCTTATTGCACGCACAATATCCGTGCTTTTATCCATTACGATAATCCCAGCCGTACCAAGCCCTGTTCCTGCTGCCTTTAGCGCATCAAAATCCATTGTCATTGTCTCACACACATCTTTTGTTAAAAGAGGTGTAGATGAGCCACCTGGAATAACCGCTAATAAATTATCCCAACCACCACGCACACCACCAGCATGCTTTTCTAGCAACTCCTTTAATGGAATGCCCATTTCTTCTTCAACATTACAAGGCGCATTTACATGACCAGAGATACAAAATAACTTTGTTCCTGTGTTATTTTCTTTTCCCAGCGAGGAAAACCAATCTGTCCCGCGGCGCAGTATGGTAGGGCCAACAGCAATAGACTCAACATTATTTACAGTAGTTGGACAGCCATATAAACCAACACCTGCTGGAAATGGAGGCTTTAATCTTGGTTGCCCCTTCTTACCCTCTAGTGACTCAAGAAGCGCTGTTTCTTCACCGCAAATATAAGCGCCAGCGCCACGATGCACATGAACATCAAACGCCCACCCAGAATTTGCAGCATTACTGCCAAGCAGGCCATCTTCATAAGCCTCATCTACTGCACTCTGTAATGCCCTGTATTCATTTACAAATTCACCACGAATATAAATATATGCTACATGCGCTCTCATGGCAAAACCAGCTATCAAGCATCCTTCGATTAGCTTATGAGGCTCGTGCCTTATAATATCTCTATCTTTACAGGTGCCAGGCTCAGACTCATCTGCATTAACCACTAAATAATGAGGTCTATTAGTTACCTCTTTTGGCATAAAAGACCATTTTACCCCTGTTGGAAAACCAGCACCGCCGCGTCCGCGCAATCCAGACTGCTTGATCCTATCCACGATTTCATCATGCCCAACTGCTAATATCGCTTTTGTATTATCCCAGTCGCCACGTTTTTTAGCGCCAGATAAGCCAGCTTCCTGCCAGCCATAAATATTAGTAAAAATACGGTCTTTATCCTGTAACATTAATTAGTTCCTACTCTGCTCAGCCGAATTGCCAGCCGTTTTTTCAGATTTCTTTTTTTGCGATTTAGCCGCCATTTTTTCTAATGAGGTCGGACCTGTTTCAGCTTGTGAGCCAGAGCGCATCTTAACAGACCCAATTGGCGGCGGCGTATCCTTACTTAAGGCATCGATTAATATTTCAGTTGAATCATAATCAAGATCCTCGTAAAAATCATCATTTACCTGAATAATAGGCGCATTCACACACGCACCAAGGCACTCAACCTCAAGAAGGCTAAACTTGCCATCAGATGTCATCTCGCCAGAGCTAATACCCAGTTTATCTTTAATGCAACGTGTTACATCTTCAGAACCACGAAGCATACAAGGGGTAGTTCCACATAATTGCAGGAAGTACTTACCCACTGGCTTCAAATTATACATTGTGTAAAAGCTAGCAACCTCAAGAACTCTAATCTTTGCCATCCCAAGACGCTCTGCGATAAGCTCAATTGCTTTCATTGGGATCCAATTATCATGCTGCCTTTGAGCCAAATCCAGGAGGGGCATCACAGCAGATGCCTGCCTGCCCTCTGGATATTTAGCTATAATTCTTACTATCTTATCTTCATTTTCAGCTGAAAATGAAAATTTTTCTGGCTGATCGTCAGCAACTAGGTCGTGAATGCTCATCTATCTATCTCGCCAAATACAACATCTAATGAACCAATAATAGCAACTGAGTCAGCTAACATATGCCCTCTAGACATCTCATCTACCGCAGCCATAAAGAAGTACCCGGGCGCCCTAATCTTGCAACGGTAGGGCTTATTGCTTCCGTCTGATACCAGATAAACACCAAATTCGCCTTTTGGTGCTTCTACTGCGGTATAGCTCTCAGAAGCCGGAACATGGAACCCTTCTGTGTATATTTTGAAGTGATGGATCAAGGATTCCATTGACATTTTCATGTCACTCCTGCGCGGAGGTGTGATTTTATTATTCTGCGCAAGAACAGGGCCAGGCTCCATCTTATGAATCGCCTGCTTAATGATTGACAAAGATTGCTTCATTTCCTCAACACGAACCAGATACCGTGCATAACAATCACCTGTTTTGCCAACCGGTATATCAAATTTCATTTCATCATAGGCATCATACGGATTTGACTTTCTTAAATCCCATGCAAGTCCAGATGCTCGAATTACCGGACCGCTCATCCCTAAAGCCAGCGCGTTATCAGCAGACAAAACTCCAATATCAACTGTTCTCTGCTTAAAAATGCGGTTATCGGTTAATAAGGTTTCTAAATCTGTAATAAAGTTAGGAAATTTATCACACCAATTAAGGATATCTTCTGCCAGCCCGTCTGGAATATCCTGATGAACACCGCCTGGGCGGAAATAGGCAGCATGCAAGCGCGCGCCAGAAGCACGCTCACAAAATTCCATTAAATGCTCTCGTTCCTCAAATCCCCATAGTAAGGGTGTCATCGCCCCAACATCAATTGCAAAGGTAGTAAGGTTTAGTAGATGATTTAAAATCCGTCCTATCTCACAAAACATCACCCTGATAAGCTGCGCTCTTCTGGGAACTTCAATTTGTAATGCAGATTCGATTGCCAGAGCCCATACATGCTCTTGGTTCATTGGTGATACATAATCCAAACGATCAAAATAAGGAAGTGCTTGCAAATAGGTTTTTTGTTCGATTAGCTTTTCTGTGCCTCTGTGAAGGAGTCCTACGTGGGGGTCCGCACGCTGGATAACTTCTCCATCCATCTCAAGAACAAGCCGCAAAACACCATGGGCAGCAGGGTGTTGCGGGCCAAAATTAAGGGTTAGTGGTCTAATCTGCATTTCGCCCATATGTTAAGAGTACCCGTCTTTCTTGGCATTTACTTTACTTTCAGATTCTGCATTTAACGAGGAGTGAACCAGTTCTTGGTCCCCCTCCCATGGGCTTAAGAAGTCAAAATCCCTATATTCTTGTGTCAACTGAACCGGCTGGTAGGCAACCCGCCTTTCTATGTCGTCATATCTGACTTCTACATATCCTGTTAGGGGGAAATCCTTGCGCAATGGATGACCTTCAAATCCATAGTCTGTTAACAAACGCCTAAGATCTGGATGGTCAGAGAAGAATAACCCATACATATCCCAGACTTCCCTTTCTGGCCATTCAGCAGATTTATAAACGCCAGTTGCAGATGGAACTATTTGCCCCTCATCGATAGCGCAAATAATTCTAATGCGCCGATTATGTGTTATAGATAACAGTTGATATACAAGCTCAAATCTTTGTATTCGACCTGGATAATCTACCGCAGTCAGATCAGATAGCTGCGAGAAATCTAGGCTTTCATTTGCTTTGAGAAGATTTAAAACTGAAATTAGTTTATTCAGCTCACATCGATAGACCAACTGGCCATTTAAAGAAGGTACGCGTTCTGCTGAATTAGCCAATAATTGTGTTGCCAAAGCCTCAAAAGAGTGCTCCGTATTATTGTTTGTCATTTCAGGATTGATAATATCTGCGGTTGTCACGAAAATTAGACCTACTTTAACTAATTATAATTTTATCTTCTGGTATTTATCTTCTCTGATATTTACCTTCTGGCAATCGTCTCGGTGCGTTTGATTTTTTTCTGCAATTGCAATAGCCCATAAATCAATGCTTCTGCTGTTGGCGGGCATCCGGGAACATAAACATCTACTGGCACGATACGGTCGCACCCCCTCACAACCGCATAGGAATAGTGATAATACCCACCCCCATTTGCGCATGAACCCATTGACAAAACCCATCTAGGTTCTGGCATCTGGTCATAAACACGTCTTAATGCGGGTGCCATTTTATTTGTTAATGTTCCAGCCACAATCATTACATCAGACTGTCTTGGACTTGGCCGAAACAACATACCATAGCGGTCCATATCATATCTGCTTGCTGCTGCATGCATCATCTCAACCGCGCAACAGGCTAATCCAAACGTCATAGGCCATAGAGAGCCTGAGCGCGCCCAATTAAAGAGTTTATCTGCGCTGGCAATCACAAACCCTTTATTTGTAATCTCATCAGTAACCGCGTTTAAGATTTTATCTTGTGTTTCACCCGGAGGTATGGGGACATCCATTCGAGGCGGTATCACTCCCATTCTAATGCTCCTTTTTTCCACTCATAAATAAAACCAATTGTTAAAACCCCAAGGAATACCATCATCGACCAAAACCCCATCAATCCGATTTCGCCTAATGCCACAGCCCAGGGAAACAGAAATGCAATTTCAAGATCAAAAATAATAAATAAGATTGCAACGAGATAAAAACGAACATCAAACGGTTTGCGAGAGTCGTTAAAGGCGTCAAACCCGCATTCATAAGCTGTAAGCTTTTCTATATCTGGCTCACTTCGTCCAATCAATACAGACCCTATAACAAATGCAGCCGACAGCACGATGGCTACCACCAAAAAAACAGCTATTGGTAAATATTCGGATAAATACATATCCATGCTAAATGTCACCCCCATTAAATTCAAACAATTGCCTGAATGATAAACTCGTGAATAAATTACACATCGGATAAATGCAAGTACCTTTGCATCTGTTTTTCACAAATTAAAAACTTAACCTAAAGATACAAAATAAAATAAACCATCATCGATAGAAAAATTACGGAAAATGGTGTTTAGACACTGGCAACTCTCTATTTTTTTGGGTCTAAACACGTAACTGAGAAGATTTACATAAAGTCTTTTTAAAACACTTTGAAAACGTAAAAAT
>JAACDT010000092.1 GCA_009936885.1 Alphaproteobacteria bacterium | reverse complement strand
GGGTATCTTGCCCGCAATAAAGAGCTTAAATTCGTCTGCAAGCAAACGACTTTATCTGTGAACTCAGATACTTCTTGTGAGTTGATAAAATCGCTCAATAATAGTGAAAAACTCCACATACCTGTTGCGCATAATGAAGGAAATTTTTTTGCAGAACCAGAAACCTTGGATGCCATTGAGTCAAACGGTCAAGTCGTTTTAAGGTATGGTAATGAAGATAAACAGAATTCAGGTAATCCAAACGGCTCGTTAAATGATATAGCTGGAATATGCTCTTCTAATGGAAAAATTCTAGGTATGATGCCACATCCAGAGCGGGCCATGGGCGCAGGGCATGAAAGCGCCGATGGAAAAAAATTACTTAAATCAATCTTTGAAACAATAATAACATGAGTGTGCCAACTAAAATGGGGTTTGAAAACGCTGCTTCCATGGGTCTGTCAAAAGAGGAATGGGAGCGTGTATGTACCCATTTAGGACGGCTGCCAAATCTATGTGAGCTTGGAATTTTCTCTGCCATGTGGTCTGAACATTGCTCCTATAAATCATCCAAAAAATGGCTAAAAACGCTACCCACACAAGGAGAGCGCGTTATTCAAGGGCCTGGCGAGAATGCAGGCGTTGTGGATATTGGTGACGGGCTTGCCGTGGTATTTAAAATTGAGAGCCATAACCACCCCTCTTTTATCGAGCCTTATCAAGGGGCTGCCACTGGGGTGGGGGGTATCTTGCGTGATGTGTTTACAATGGGCGCTCGGCCTATTGCATTGTTGAATGCACTTCGCTTTGGAGAGATAGACCATGAGAAAACACCTCATCTTGTTTCTGGCGTAACAGCTGGAATTGGCGGTTATGGAAATTGCATCGGCATACCAACCGTCGGCGGAGAAGTCGAATTTGATGCCTCTTATAATGGTAATATTCTTGTAAATGCGATGGCTGTGGGTCTTGCTCATAGTGATCGGATTTTTTATTCTGCTGCATCTGGTGCTGGAAATCCTGTTATTTATGTTGGCGCAAAAACAGGACGAGATGGTATTCACGGGGCAACGATGGCCTCTACCGAATTTAGTGATGAGACAGAATCAAAACGGCCTACTGTTCAGGTAGGCGATCCGTTTACAGGCAAATTACTAATGGAGGCTTGTCTTGAATTAATGGCAGCAGATGCGGTTGTTGCAATTCAGGATATGGGCGCTGCTGGGCTTACCTCCTCATCAGTTGAAATGGCGGCAAAAGGCGGTCTTGGCATGGAAATAGATATTGATCTAGTTCCGGTAAGAGAGACTAAGATGTCTGCTTACGAAATTATGCTGTCTGAAAGTCAAGAGCGGATGCTAATGGTCATTGATCCTAGTCAAGCTGAAATAGCGCGGCAAATTTTTAATAAATGGGATCTCGATTTTATGCCAATTGGCCAGGTCACAGAGACTGACAGGCTAATTCTTCTAAAAGAGGGGGAAGTTGTATGCGACATCCCTATTACCCCTTTAGTAGATGATGCGCCTGAATATGACAGACCTCATAGTACACCAGAAATTCCAGAAGAAGTCCCAGCCCATAAACTAATACAGGACATATCCATTTCTGCTGCCTTAAAAAGCCTTATTGGAAGCGAAGATTTATGCTCACGCAGATGGATTTATGAGCAATATGATAGCCATGTTATGGCTGATACTATTATCGGGCCTGGCGGTGATTGTGCACTAATACGTGTTTATGGAACAAATAAGGCGCTTGCATTAACAGTTGATTGCACCCCAAGATATGTAGAAGCAGACCCTTATAATGGCGGCAAGCAAGCTGTGGTAGAGGCTTATAGAAACATCATCGCAGCAGGGGCAACGCCTCTTGCAGTCACTAACAACTTAAATTTTGGCAATCCAGAAAAGCCTGAAATTATGGCGCAACTTGTCCATAGTGTTACAGGGATGAAGGATGCATGTGCGTTCTTATCAACCCCTGTTGTGTCTGGAAATGTGTCATTATATAATGAGACCGATGGAAATGCGATTAAGCCATGCCCTGTTATTGGAATGGTTGGGCTCATTGACGATTGGCAAAATGCAGGCACGATTGCCCTGCCCTCAGATGCAGCCTTATTCATTATAGGGCAGGATGCAACTACGAATACTGGTTGGTTATCAAATAGTATTTATGCAAAATCACTGGCAAAGCATGTGGGTGGTGCTCCGCCACAAATTGACTTAGAGGCAGAGCTGCAAACAGGCTCCTTCATCCTAAGCTGTTATCAAAATGAATTAGTTCAAGCAGCTCATGATATTTCTGATGGTGGTATGTTGGTTGCGCTTGCTGAGATGATGCTAGCTGGAAATCAAGGAGCGTCTATAACGCTTCCCGATACGCTTGACCCTCATAGCTGGTGTTTCGCTGAAAACCAGTCTAGCTATATTATTGCAACCAACAATCCAGATCAATTAATACGGAATGCAGAGCACGCACACATCCCTTTACTCCATCTTGGTAAATCGATTTCAAATCAAGAATTGAAAATCTCAAATGGAGATCTTATATCATTAGAAGAGATAAGAAATAGCTACGAGACTGGTCTTCGCAGCCGGTTAGAGAAATAAGCAAGAGGATATATAACCCATAATGGCAATGCAGGCACATGAAATTGAAGAATTAATTATCAAGGCTTTCCCAGATGCTATTGTTAAGATTGAGGATATGGCGGGGGATGGCGATCATTACTCATGCTATGTTGAAACAAAAGAATTCGCTGGTAGATCAAGAGTTCAGCAACACCAAATGATATATCAAGCGCTTGATGGCAGAATGGGCGGAATATTACACGCCCTTGCACTGCAAACTAAAATTCCATCATAACGAACCTGTTTTAAGAAAGTGAGTATAAAAATGAGCACCCTAGAACCTGCTATCACAGAACGCATTCAGTCTGAAATAAATAGCCAAGATGTTGTTCTGTTCATGAAAGGTACACCAGTATTTCCGCAATGTGGCTTTTCAGCCGCCTTGGTTGGCGTTTTAAGCCATTTGGGAGTTCAATTCAGAGGCGTAAATGTACTTAAAGATAATGATATTCGTGAAGGTATTAAAACCTTTTCCAACTGGCCTACAATCCCTCAGCTTTATGTAAAGGGTGAGTTTATGGGCGGCTGTGATATTATAAGAGAAATGTATGAAACAGGTGAGTTAATGGAAATGTTTAACACTCACGGTGTTGACGTATCACCTCAATAAGCGGGGCGATATAGAACAGATTATTATTTAAATATGTATCATAAAAAAAGGCGCCTTATCTGGCGCCTTTTTTAAACTAATTTGTTTTTTTTAACGTGAGTAATATTCCACAACCAAATTTGGCTCCATCATAACCGGGTATGGCACTTCATCAAACGCTGGAACACGAATATATTTAGCAGAGCGCTTATCATGATCAACCTCTATATATTCAGGCACATCGCGCTCATTTGATACCATTGCTTCAAGAATAGCTGGTATATCTTTGACTTTTTCTTTTATCTGAATTTCATCCCCTACACGAAGCATTACAGAGCCGATATTACAGCGTTTTCCATTTAATGTTACATGGCCATGATTAATAAGCTG
>JAACDT010000339.1 GCA_009936885.1 Alphaproteobacteria bacterium | reverse complement strand
TTTCTATGCTGAATTTCAGAGAAACAAGACAAGATTGCAGGCAGCAAAACTAGAAATTTCAACCTGCGCAATTTCAGGTGCTGTTGGCACTTTTGCGCATATTGATCCTATGGTTGAGCGTTATGTTGCCAAAAAAATGCAGCTTCAGATCGAACCTATATCTAGTCAGGTAATCCCACGTGATAGGCATGCTATGTTTTTTGCTGTACTAGGCGTTATTGCAAGCTCGGTTGAGAATTTGGCTATTGAAGTTCGTCATTTACAACGAACCGAAGTCCGTGAAGCAGAAGAATTTTTCTCTGCAGGGCAAAAAGGCTCTTCTGCAATGCCTCACAAACGCAATCCCGTATTAACCGAAAATTTAACTGGTCTTGCTCGTATGGTGCGCTCTGCTGTTATACCAGCGCTTGAAAATGTAGCCCTTTGGCATGAACGTGATATCTCACACTCTTCGGTAGAGCGCATGATAGGACCAGATACAACTATTACGCTTGATTTTGCATTAAATAGACTGGCAGGCGTAGTGGAAAAACTGGTTGTATATCCAGAACAAATGCAAGCAAATTTAGACGCACTTGGAGGGCTTGTGCATTCACAGCAGATATTATTAGCCCTAACCCAAAAAGGGGTTAGCCGCGAAGATGCCTACCGGCTGGTTCAGAAACACGCGATGGATGTTTGGAAAACTGGCGGCAGTTATTTGGATAGGATGAAGTCTGATGATGAGGTAGGACAATATCTTACCAATGCAGAACTTGAAAAATTATTTGATACAAAACAACATCACCAACATGTGGATACCATTTTCAATAGAGTTTTTGAGAGTTGAGCGAGTTTATTTCTTTTTTTAAAAAATGAGCTTAAATCCTTGATGTTCTTTTATGAGGAAAAATATGAAATTACTTTATGAGGGCAAAGCCAAAAAACTGTTTGCTGGACCTGATACAGGAACTGTTATTCAGTATTTTAAAGATGATGCCACTGCATTTAATGCCCAGAAAAAAGCTACCCTCATCGGAAAAGGCATTTTAAATAATTATATAAGCAGCTGTATTTTTGAAGCCTTAAATCAAACTGATATTCCGCATCATTTCATCAGACAATTATCTGACAGAGAACAGCTGGTAAAAGAAGTTCAGATAATTCCAATCGAAGTGATTGTGCGAAGGATTGCGGCAGGATCTATTTGCAAGCGCCTTGGACTTAAAGAAGGTGAGCCATTAGCAAATACATTGATTGAGTTTTGTCTTAAAGATGATTCTCTTGGCGACCCGATAATATCAAGGGAACATATAGAGGTGATGCAGCTTGCCGATGAGTTTGAGATGGATGCTATAACCTCTATGGCGTATCGCGTAACAGATTTTCTGACAGGCCTATTTTCTATGATGCAAATACAGCTAATAGATTTCAAAATAGAGTTTGGCAGATTAAACAGTGTCGGGGGATTTCATGAAGTGATTCTCGCAGATGAAATCAGCCCTGATAATTGCCGGTTATGGGACATGAAAACTAACGAGAAGCTTGATAAAGACAGATTTAGGCGAGATCTTGGTGGGTTGATTGAATCCTATACAGATATTGCAAACCGAATGTCCATAAAACTGCCTGAATTAAAAGCAGAGCTTTAAGCCTCTCGTTAAACACAGCTATTTAGTTGTAAAAAAGGAGTTATCATGCAGGTAACGATTACAATCGAAAAAAAGCCAGGGGTATTAGACCCTGAGGCACAAGCGGTAAATCAGGCGCTCTCTTCTCTTGGTTTTGATGATCTGCAGGGTGTAACTATGGGCAGGCAAATTACAGTTTCAATAGATACAGATGATCAAGAGCGCGCTGGATACAGGGCCGCCAAAATGTGCGAATCTCTACTCGCCAATACCGTAATCGAATCCTACACAATAGAAATTAATGAGCCGTCATGAGAGTTGCTATAATAGTATTCCCAGGCTCTAATTGCGATCGTGATATGATGGTTGCGGTAGAAACGCTTACTGGCAGAAGACCTGCCTTGATTTGGCATAAGCAGACTAATCTTGACCCGGTTGATCTTGCCATTATTCCTGGTGGTTTTTCGTTTGGTGATTACTTGCGATGTGGCGCTCTTGCAGCGCATGCTCCTATTATGAATGCGCTTCATGACCATGCAGCAAGAGGAGGCGCTATTTTAGGCGTATGTAATGGATTTCAAATTTTAATTGAGGCAGGCATGCTCCCTGGGTATCTTGCCCGTAATAAAGAACTTAAATTCGTCTGCAAGCAAACTACTTTATCTGTGAGTTCTGATACTTCTTGTGAGTTGATAAAATCCCTTGATAATAGTGAAAAACTGCACATACCTGTTGCGCATAATGAAGGGAATTTTTTTGCAGATCCAGAAACCTTGGATGCGATTGAGTCAAACGGTCAAGTCGTTTTAAGATATGGTAATGAAGATAAACAGAATTCAGGTAATCCAAACGGCTCGTTAAATGATATAGCTGGAATATGCTCCTCTAATGGAAAAATTCTAGGTATGATGCCACATCCAGAGCGGGCCATGGGCGCAGGGCATGAAAGCGCCGATGGAAA
>JAACDT010000091.1 GCA_009936885.1 Alphaproteobacteria bacterium | reverse complement strand
GAAGAAATCGAAGCACGTTGTAATCAAATCCGCGCACAGTCAGAAGAAACAACTTCAGACTATGATCGCGAAAAATTACAAGAGCGTTTAGCAAAACTTGCTGGCGGTGTTGCGGTTATTCGTGTCGGCGGATCTACTGAGATTGAAGTAAAAGAGCGCAAAGACCGTGTGGATGATGCAATGCATGCAACCAGAGCTGCTGTTCAGGAGGGTATCGTTGCTGGCGGCGGTGTTGCATTGGTAAAAGCGATTTCTAGCCTAGAAAACCTAACATCTGCAAATGGAGATCAGGAAGTCGGTATTCGTATTATTCGCAAGGCACTAGAGGCGCCAGCTCGCCAGATTGCAAATAATGCAGGTGCAGATGGTTCTGTAATTGTAGGAAAGTTGATTGAAGCAGAGAATCCAACAATCGGGTATAATGCCCAGACAGGTGAATTTACAGACCTTATCAAGGCTGGTGTGATTGACCCCACAAAAGTGGTTCGCTCTGCACTTCAAAATGCGGCCTCTGTAGCAGGTCTTCTTGTAACAACAGAAGCAATGGTTGCAGAACTTGATGAGCCAAAGGCAGCAGCACCAGCACCTGATATGGGTGGCATGGGCGGCATGGGCGGTATGGGATTCTAAATAATCCTATTGCCCAATTACAAATAATATTTGGAAGCTGGATAGAATATTTCTATCCAGCTTTTTTATAAAACCGCCAAGATTAAAGGGCAAGGTCAAACAGCGTGATTAAAGGGCATATATGTTATAATTCATCCTGCAGGCGAAGAAAGTCACGGACCTGAAAAAGGGCATCTGCTAATGGCAAGCGCTCAATCGTCACTTCCGTTGGAAATGCAGAAGTCAGCCGTGTTGGAAAACGGCTATCCAGCATTACAAACATTCCCTTATCATCTGCTCTTCTTATAAGTCTTCCAAATGCCTGACGTAATTTCATTCTAGTGAGTCTATCTGTCAGTTCATTCTTGCCCATCCATTTGGCACGCGCCTTAAAAAGCATGTCTGGACGCGGCCAAGGCACTCTATCCTATAAAAGCATTCGTAGAGCTTGTCCTGGCACATCTATCCCATCTCGCACTGCATCGGTGCCTACTGAACAGCTATTTTTATCTGCTCTAAATAATTGCAATAATGTTTGTAGGTTCATTTGGTCTATATGCTGGGCATATAATGGGATATCAGCTGAGGATAATTGACCTGCAAGATAGGGATAAATCGCCCTAAGCCTCTGAATTGCCGTAAATAAACCAAGGCTTCCGCCGCCTGCCTCTCTCATCAATGCAGCCATAGCAGCGCCAGTTGCCGCTGGTTGCTCTCTTGCGATATCGTTTACAATCAGGATACGAGTTTGATTTTTATAATCAAAGGGCGAGTCATGAATGCTGAATATAGCAGGATGGGGAAGATGGGTTGCCCCTGTTATCTGCATCGCACTTTGCCAATTATCGCTGTGTTCCTGCTTAGCCGAATTAGGGTCTGTAGGCAGTTTGATATCACGCAATGTGGCTGACGTGATGGCAACGCCATGCGCCTTTTGCAATACAGCCTCACTGAAGGGAATGGTTGGATCTAGCCAATGTCGATAAATGCCAATATCTCTGTCTTGGCCTTCAATGCGGTCTATTTGCATCCAATCTACAAATCCATCTCTGCCTGTTACACCATGTTCTGATGATGCAAGATCTTGCAATTGCAACAGCCAGGAAGTTAAGGGCATAATTGCACGTCTCTGTAGGCCTTTTATAGCGGATTCAAAACGAGATTTTGGCTGACTATCAAAACTCTCTGTATTTTGGTCGATAATAGATAATAAAGATGCTTCTAGCTGCGTAAGAGGCGTTATAAGTGCTTTTAAGTCGATTCCAAAATCTTGAGCAGCTTTTATAATATCCGGCGGTGCCGGATAAATCTCACTTTGGATATCATAGAGCGATTCTGTATTCTCAACACGGTTATATAAACATATTCTCAAAGCTGAAAAAAATGTCTCTGCAGTACCAAACTGTCTTGCAGATGATATTCGGTTTTGCCATCCGCGGCTTGGTAATTGACGAGCAACATCAATGACTGTCTCCAACTCGCTCAAGGCCTTCTCATCACCTGAGATTAATTCGGAGAGCCTGTTGCGCAATCCACGTGCACGCCCTTTCAGACCATCTTCAGCCCCCCTAATCCATCTGCGCATCTCTGATGCTTCGCTCGCTGTCAAAGCGCTACTAAAGGCGCTATCTGCTGCATCAAAAACATGATGACCTTCGTCAAAAATCAATCTGCTCGATAAAGTCCTATCATCTTTTTGTGCGAAAACAGATTGAAGAATTAATAGCGCATGATTGGTAACAACAATATCTGCCTGCCGTGCCTCTCGCACAGACTTTTCTACAAAACACTTATGATAGTGACGACATGCTGAATGAATACATTCTCCGCGTTTATCGGCAAGACCAAGGGTATGTCTGCTTTGGATCAGGTCGACAAGCCATGCTGGAAAACTTGCTCCTGTTAAATCTCCGTCTGGTGATGCACTAGCCCAGCGAGCCATAAGGCCGAGCGCGATTGCGTTTGCTGGCTGACCTGGCATCTGTGATAATGCTTCGTCTAAATTAAGAAGGCAGAGATAATTCTCCCTACCTTTACGAATAACGACTCTTCTTGTTTCTTTGTTTCTCGAATTTTGAGCAGAGTTGCGCCCATTATTATTAAACTTTTCAGGATTATTTTGTTTTTCAGGAAGCCTTCGAAGCTCATCCGCAATTTGATGTTGCAGGGTGCGTGTATAGGTAGATATCCACACAGAGCCGTCATTTGCTTCAGCCCAAAGGCTAGCCGGAGCAAGATAGCCAAGGGTTTTTCCTATTCCAGTTCCAGCTTCAGACAATAAAATTGTCGGATTTGGCCCAGCATCAGGCTGATCAAAAACCACACAATTGGTTGCTGCATAGTCTGTTTGTGGTTTTCGAATTTCAGAGTTTGGTCCTAGCATTTCTGTTAATCTATTTCTTGCCATATCAGGCAGAATAGGTTTGATACCAGGCTCTCCTCTTGGGGCTGTATCTTGTATTTCGCTTAACACATTCCAAATCGCAGCAGCTGAAGGGGTAGGAGGCGCTTTTGGAATATCACTTCGCCCTAAAACGGGCAGGATAATGGCAGCCCAATGCCAGCCACCTTGTCCCATCATTTCGGCAATATCTCCTACCATCTTGGAGGAATTATAAGACCCCCTGTTGGATGCAAGTTGCGCATTTTCAGATATTCTATCTAACAAATTATAAGCAATAGAGCGTAATAAGAGTGCCTTTTCAAAATTTGTTTTTGG
>JAACDT010000338.1 GCA_009936885.1 Alphaproteobacteria bacterium | reverse complement strand
ATAAATAAGAGGCCTGAATTCTACGGGCTTATTCTGCAGGTAATTTAAAATATGTTGAGAAATATTCCCTGCGACAAGGCCCCCTGCATATCTTCTAGCTTGAAATGCGTTAATCTGTTTGTATATTGTGCCAACTTCTGCGCGCTCCTCATTATTCAAAACAGGCATATTAATCGCGTCTGGAATATGGTCTTCGGCAAATTCCGCAGGAGAGCGCACATCTATAATCATGTCAGCTGTAATTTCTGTCCAATTTTGGATTATATCTATTGGTGCGCCCATAATACCCTGCCTGAAAAAATTAGTTAGCGATGATGCCTGTTTGAACAAATGAAAGCGAGCCTATTATGGCGGTACGTGGGGCAATGCTCTCCCGCAAGTGTGCCACAAGCTTATCTGCATTTGCGGTTGGAACAACAGCAACGATACCGCCTGAAGTCTGTGGATCGAATAAAATATCTGAAAGAGAGGTGTTTTTGGTATTCAGGTTAGTAAAATTGCTTACAGAATTTTTATTTGAGGGTGATAAACTGGCCCTTATAGATGTATTTTCTAAAATCTTAGAAGCCCCATCTAATATTGGTATTTTATGAAGGAATAACGCTGCACCCATTTTTACATTAAGTTTTGTCTCAATATTTTGGATAACATTTTCAATGTGCCTTGCAAGACCAAATCCGGTAACATCTGTCATTGCTAACACCTCATTCTGCCATAGAAATTCAGCAGCACTGGTGTTAGAGGCAAGCATTACATCTACACAATTTTGATAAGCACCATCAGGTGCCTGATTGCGCATTGAGGCTGCCAGCAACAATCCAATACCAAGCGGCTTGGTAAGAATAAGAGAGAGTGGTTCCAGATTAGAAGCAAGTGTTGGCAAGTAAGCCTCGGAATGTTTTGTTTTATTCTTAATTCCGGTTAAGGCAAACCCAAGACTGTTTTCATTTGATTGTGAGGTATGTCCACCGATAAGTTTAACCTTTGCCTTACTAAACTCGATCATAGCGCCAGCAAGCATGTTTGTAAGATCAGACTCTTGCAGATTTCTTTTTGCGCGTTGAAGTGTGATTAAACTAAGAGCTGTTAGTGGAATAGTATTGCTTACCACAAGGTCGCTTAGTGAATGCAGGGCAGCAATTCTTCCAAATAGGAATGGGTCACTAATCATCTGACTAATCGAATCAATTGTCTGAACCATGGTTTGATCGCTGTCTGAGAATTCAGAAAAAGGAAATTCACCCGCATCTGTAATTATATTCAAATTGGGAAGATAGTGCTTATCACCGCCCAATTTAGCAGCCATTTCTGCGGCAATCGGTAAAACAGTGTCTAATAGATGCGCACCTGCCTTGGCGCCACACCCCGCGCAATGCATTTTCTCAAGCAAGGGGTCTTTTTCTGCTATTAGCTCTTTTTCGGAAAGCTTGATAGAACGGTGCGTGCTCTCTTTCATATCAGGTAAGTTGGAAAAGTTAGATATAAATTTCTGGTCAATCCATTTTTTAACAGGCCAGAGCCATTTTGCAGAGATATAAAGCCTATCCCATAGTGCCATTACCGTACCATTACCCAACATAATTAAACTGAGGTAGCGAGATTGTGGTTTATGGGGTTGAATCGCTATACCTTCTAATGCTAGTCGTAAATTCTTTGCAAGAATAGGGCCCGCACGTACCGCAAATACGCCAGAGCGTGGGCGCGGTTGAAGCTTGATTTTAGCAATATCTCCGCTAGCAAAAACGCGTTTATCTGAGATAGATTGATAGGCGCTATTCACCTCAATATATCCATCAGAAGTGAGATCTATAGAAGAAGAATTTAACCATTCTGAAGGCTTTGCACCCGTGACAAGAAATGTATGACTGGCGGCTAAGTGAAAACCAGAACTTAGCGTTACTACTTTATCGCTTACTTGTGTTGCGGCTTGCCCAAGAAGAACTTCAATATTCGCTTTTTTGCATTGCTCATAGATGGTTTGATGACATTTTTTGGGAAGAGTTGGAAAAAATCTCTCAGCCGAACCTATTAGTGTGATTTTAGGCTTAATATTTTTTTTATTAAACCGTGCTCTAAACGAAAATGCTAGCTCAATTCCTGCGGCACCTGAACCAATAATTGCAATTGTATCTGTTGGTGAAGTAACGGCGGCATCCAGTTTTGGCAACTGACTCAAGAAATGGGAAATCGATTTTACAGCAATGCCGTGTTCTCTTGCCCCTTTTATGTCTCCAAACTCGGGGGTTATGCCAGTATTTACTGATATTAAGTCATAGCTCATT
>JAACDT010000090.1 GCA_009936885.1 Alphaproteobacteria bacterium | reverse complement strand
GTTGAAGGTGCTATGCTCGCAAAAATGCGCAATTTGGGAGAGGCTTGCACAGCTGCTAATCGATTTTATGTTCACACAAAGATTTTCGATAAGTTTGTTACAAGTTTCACAGCAACAATGGGTGCCCTAAAAGTTGGGAATGGGCTCGACCCAGATACTGATGTTGGCCCTCTTGTTAATAAGTCTACAAAAGATAAAGTTGCTTTTTTTGTTCAAGATGCTGTTGCCAAGGGAGCTGAAATCAAACTTGGTGGAGAAAACATAAGTGGGCCTGGTTTTTACTACCCGCCAACGGTACTCGTAAACGTGCCTGAGTCGGCCGAATGTGTGGCAGATGAAATTTTTGGCCCAGTTGCAGCTATCCAGTCATTTGAAGATACTGAAGATGTTATAAGGCGCGCAAATAATACTCAATATGGGCTAGTAGCATATGTATTCACTGAAAATATGAGGCGCGGCATGAGTGTGTGTGAGCGCCTTGATTATGGAATGGTTGGGCTTAATCGCGGGTTGGTCTCAGACCCTGCAGCACCTTTTGGTGGCAGCAAGCAGTCAGGCCTTGGCCGCGAGGGTGGTCATGAAGGCATGCACGAATTTATGGAGACACAGTATATTTCCGCAAGCTGGTAGAAGATATAATACTTCGGTGATACGTTAAAGCTAGACAGTTTTTTGTATTTCTAAAAATAGTCCAATTTCTAATGCATCGCACTTTAATTCCACCAGTTGGAGTATGCATTAGTAATTCTTTAAAATTCGTTGACAGCGCATTATACCAGTGTTTACCTAACCGCCGATAGGTGGGTTATATGTTATTACCAACACGCCTTAACCAGACTTCTTGATGGCTCTTGCAAGTGACACAATTTTCAGCATGGAACGTAATAAAAAACGGGTTTAACGGCCAAAAGGGCTGGTCTAGGCAATGGCGCGATCCTGAGCCAAAGGCAAACTATGATATTGTTATTGTCGGCGGCGGTCTACACGGCCTTGCAACAGCTTATTATCTTGCCAAAAACTTTCATCTTAAAAATATAGCCGTTGTTGAAAAAGGATGGATTGGCGGCGGAAATGCTGGGCGAAATACAACGATTATTCGCTCTAACTATATGCTCAAGGGCAACCGGGAATTCTATGAAGCTTCCTTAACATTATGGGAGAATTTAAGTCACGAATTAAACTATAATGTCATGTTCAGCCAGCGCGCTCATATCGGACTTTACCACACCCCAAATGCACTTGATGCAGCTGCTCGTAGATATAATATAATGCGCCAAACAGGATCTGACGGCGAAATATGGTCTCGTAACACGATAAAAAAGAAAATCCCGCACTTGAATTTTGCAGATGATGCTCGCTTTCCTATTCATGGGGCACTTGTGCAGAAGCGTGCTGGAACGGCACGCCATGATGCAGTTGCTTGGGGATATGCACGCGCAGCAGATATGCTTGGCGTAGATATCATTCAGCAATGTGAAGTAACATCCATTAAGCGTAGCGCCCAAAAAATCTCCTCACTTCACACAAGCAGAGGCGAAATCACAGCCAATAAAGTCGCATTTGCGGTCGCTGGAAATACTTCAAGATTATGGCAAATGGCAGAATTGGGAAATTTGCCTATTGAAAGCCACAAATTACAAGCCTTTGTTACAGAGCCTATTAAACCGTTACTTGACCATGTAGTTGTTTTTGGCGTTGCAGGAGCACATTTTTATATATCCCAGTCTGACAAGGGCGGAATGGTGTTTGGCGGCGATATTGACTGGTATAAATCCTATGCCCAAAAAGGCAATCTTCCAATCGTTCAGGATGTGGCGGAATGCGCGCTTTCGCTAATGCCCTGCCTTGGACGCGTTAAGCTGTTACGTCATTGGTCTGGAGTGGTAGATATGTCTATGGATGGCTCGTTTTTTATGTGTAAAACGCCTTTGGATAATCTGTATTTAAATGCGGGCTGGAATTATGGAGGGTTCGAAGCAAGCCCTGCATCAGGTTGGTACTTTGCAGACCTTATCGCTAATGATAGGCCAGATAAGGTTATACAAAATCACGATTTAGATAGATTTAGAAGAGGAGTGCATATTGATGAGCGCGGTGCTGGTTCCGATCCTAAATTGCACGGATAAAATAGGGTATAATAT
The DNA here is from genome assembly GCA_009936885.1 of Alphaproteobacteria bacterium. Lineage (GTDB taxonomy): Bacteria > Pseudomonadota > Alphaproteobacteria > Puniceispirillales > Puniceispirillaceae > UBA5951. The sequence goes on along the minus strand of JAACDT010000090.1, from coordinate 17,297 downwards.
ATGATACAAATTAGTTGTCCATTTTGCGGCAAACGCGATCATAGCGAATTTAGCTATGGAGGTGACGGTCAAATAAATTATCCACCCTTAGATGCATCTGAAGATACTTGGCATGATGCCGTTTTCTTAAGAGAGAACATCTATGGAAGACAAATAGAGACATGGCAGCATTTATATGGCTGTCGCTCTTGGTTGCTGGTTGAACGAGATACCAGAACGCATGAAATTTTCTCTGTTAAACTTGCCCATTCTGATTGGCAGAAGTTGATGGAGGAAAACAGATGACCGCTATCCGTGTTTCTCAACAATCTAGCATTAATAAACATAAAGAAGAAGAAACCATTTCGTTCTTCTGGAATAATAAAAAATTAAGAGCAAGAAAAGGCGATAGTATTTCAGCAGCATTATTGGCTAATAAGTGCCAAATAATAGGCCGAAGCTTTAAATACCATCGAGCCAGAGGGGTTACATCTGCCGGAGTAGAAGAAGCAGGTGCGCTTGTTACGACCGGCAAAGGCGCCTACACAGAACCAAATGTAAGAGCAAGTACTACCGAAATATCAGAGGGGCTTTTTGTATATTCGCAGAATGCATGGCCCTCCGTTAGATTTGATATGGGGAGTATTTTAAATCTATTTGGCAGATTTTTTGCAGCTGGTTTCTACTATAAAACTTTCATGGGTATACCCCCGCTCGAATGGGGACGCGGCACTGGCATTTGGATGTTTTTCGAGAAATTCATTCGCAAAGCAGCTGGCCTTGGCACTGCATCAAGACTGGAAGATCCAGATAGCTATGAACATTTACACACCCATACAGATATCTTGGTCATAGGCTCCGGGCCCGCCGGCATTCAAGCTACCATCCAAGCCGCAAAAACAGGGAAAGATGTTTTGCTGGTAGAACAAGATTACGCTATTGGCGGTAGTTATCTTAGTTTGCTAGATAAAAGCGAATTTAAGAAGCAAACAATCAAGCTGAAAAAACATAATATAACCGTTCTTACACGCACAACTGCTTTTGGGTTATATGATGATACAACAGTTGGACTTGTTGAGATTATTTGCCCTGAAGAGCGCGATAAAAAACCACGAAAACCAAGACAGCGATTTCATATTTGCAGAACTAAGAGATTGATACTTGCAACCGGCGCTCTTGAAAGAAATTACGCATTTTCTAATAATGATTTGCCTGGAATTATGACAGTTAGTTCAGCAAGAACCTATCTTAACAGATTTCAGCTGTTAGTTGGCAGTAATATTGTGATTAGTACGAACAATGATTCAGCCTATGAAACTGGATTAGAGCTGGAAACTGCAGGTGCTAGTGTAACCATATTAGATTCCCGCGAGCAAATCGCTGATTTGCTTTTGGAACAGATATTGGGAAAGCGTATCAATTTATATCTTGGCTCCGCTGTTGCCAAAGCCAAGCATGGGGTAATCTCACCTTGCGTTAAACATATTGAGATAGCACAGAAAACCAATGATGGATGGCGTCAATCTGGTGCTCTTTCATGTGACTGTCTACTGGTTTCTGCTGGTTGGTCCCCTGTCATTCACCTTGCTTCGCATCAAGGCTGTCCGATCGAATGGAATGAGGAAAATGCTTGTTTTATCTCAAACGGTGATAACAAATCAATTTTTTTTGCAGGTTCCGCTGCCGGAATTTGGCAATTTGAAGATTGTATTCAATCAGCAAAAGAAGTTGCAGGGGAAACTAGAACCAAAGGACAAAAGCCTTCATCTATCATTGGAGGGTGGCGCACAGCCATCGCTCCATTATATGAAATTCGGGTACCAACAATAAAGGGAAAAGCATTCATAGATCTACAGCATGATGTGACTGCATCTGACGTTAGACTAGCGCATCAAGAAGGCTTCATATCAGTTGAACATTTAAAACGTTACACCACTCTTGGAATGGCAACAGATCAAGGAAAAATGGGGAATGTCATTGGACTTGCACTGATGGCTGATGCCCTTAATCGTCCTATCGGCGATGTCGGCGTTACGCGCTTTCGCCCCCCTTATACCTCTATATCTCTTGGCGCACTTGCAGGAATGCATAGACAGTCTCACTTTAAACCGATTAGAAAAACACCTTTTAATAATTGGTCACTAGCGAATAATGGCATAATGATAGATGCTGGCTTGTGGCATCGCCCTTGGTATTATCCAAAACAAGGAGAAAATCTACAGGATGCGTACATACGTGAGGCAACCATAACACGTCGAAGCCTTGGAATTTGCGATGTTAGCTCGCTTGGAAAAATTATGGTCCAAGGGCCAGATTCCACCACTTTTCTGAATAGAATTTATACAAACCCATTTGCTAAGCTAGCTATTGGAAAGGCACGTTACGGTATTATTCTGCGTGATGATGGGATGGTGTTTGATGATGGCACAACTTGGCGCTTATCCGAAAACAGCTATCTTATGACCACAACAACAAATCATGCTGCAGCTGTGATGGCGACTTTGGAAGAGCTATTACAAACCCGCTGGCCAGATTTAAGGGTGCATGTAACCTCGGTTACCGAGCAATGGGCAGGCTGTGCAATAGCAGGCCCCAATTCAAGAAGTTTATTATCGGAAATCGTTGATGACCCGAGTGAAATATCTAATGAAACACTCCCCTTTATGGGTGTAAGGCAAGTTTTATTACAAAATATACCCTGTTATATTGCGCGCATAAGCTTTTCAGGCGAACGCGCTTTTGAGGTATATATCCCAAGTGATTATTCACATACCATGATGCAATTTATCTGGAACAAAGCTCAGAAGTTTGAAAGCTGTCTTTATGGGCTTGAAGCGCTTGGAACCATGCGTATTGAAAAAGGGCATGTTACTGGCGCTGAAATTGATGGAAGAGTGACAATTGAAGATATTGGCTTAGGCAAAATGGCATCTCAGAATAAAGATTTTGTGGGAAGCGCTTTACGCAAAAGAGAGATGCTCACAAGTCCGAACAGGCCGCAGCTGGTTGGTATTTTCCCAAAAGATAAAAACAAAACATTCAGTGCTGGTGCGCTGTTAAACGAAGCTGGTAAAAGAAAAGGGCATCCCCTTGGCTGGATTACAGCGGTTACTTATTCCCCTGCTTTGGGGCATTGGATAGCACTTGGTTTTATTGAGGGCGGACTTACCGCTGTTGAAGATAAGCATATTGTCTTATCAGATGAATTGCGGTCTAATTTCCTTGATGTAGAGATAGTATCGCCTCATATGTATGACCCTGAAGGTAAAAGATTACATGGCTAAATCATCTCATATAGAACGCATTAGCGCGCTGGATAGCTATTTCACAAATCGTCCCGAAACTGAGATTTCTACCGAAATTTATTTCCACCTAATAAAAGACACTAAAATTACCCAAATAGCTATCTGGCCTGAAACAATATCTGAATTTCAAAACTACATTAACACTCAAAAAATTACGGGTGATTTTCTGCATCCTAGTACTGTTTGCCAAATAGAGGATGCTCGATTTGTCCGCGTAGAGCCTCTCAAATGGTGGCTATTAAATGACGAAAATGACGTGTTTCAGTCTTTGTCTGAAGATATCGCAGTGAGGCTTGACCTATCTCATAGTTTTGTTCAGCTGAAAATCAGCGGTAAAAAAGCGTGCTCTATCCTCTCTCATCATATTCCTGTTGATATGCGTGATGCACCATTTCCAATCAATAAGCTTATTACAACATCCCTGCATCATGTTGGCATCAAGCTTTGGCGCGCCCAAGATTGTTGGTATATTTTTATGCCTAGAAGTTTTTCAGAATCACTTTGGCAGCTTATCTGCAAGACGGCAGAACGATATGGATATGCACCCAAATAGATAAATATTGCAACATTAGTCTGTGCTATATTCTTAAATCTGATGGCTATAATGCGTGTATTTTCTCAAGAAGTTCTGAATTAATCTGCCTTTTTGCTGTCGAGCGTCTATTTTTATGACGTCTTTCCCCCGGCAGGCGCACCCCCTGCCCTGGAAGGCCTGACATCCGCTCAAAAAACGAATCACAATGAGATTGCCAGTCATCAATCGCTATAATTTCTGGTGACATCGCAAGCAGAAATTGCCCGCCGATAGGGGGCCCGCCATCTGCATTATCGCGTGCCTTAGTCTCATCAGAAAAAGTCTCCCCTGTAAGGCCAGCGGTAAGCAGTTCAACCATCATTGACATGCCTGAGCCCTTATAGCCCCCAAATGGTAATAGCACGCCTCCTTTCGCAATTGCAGAGGGGTCTGTTGTAGGTTGCCCCTCATTATCAAGACCCGTACCCGGAGGTACTTTTTTGCCATCTCGTGCGGCGACTTGAACATCCCCCAAAGCCATTGCGGCTGTTGCCATATCATATACTATTGGCGTTTTGCTTGAGCGCGGCCACGCAAACGCAATTGGATTGGTTCCAAAAAAAGCCTGATTCGCCCCTGCCGGTGCAACAGATGGCATATAATTCGTACAGGCAATACCCGCAAGCCCATATTCTGCTATTGCCTCTACCTCTGGCCAAAGAGCTGCCATGTGGAAACATCTATGAATTGCGGCAATCGCAACACCTGTTTTTTGGGCCGCCTTCACAAGAGCTGGTATAGCAGCATCATGCGCGGTTGGTGCTAATCCTCGATTACCATCGACACGAATAAAAGAAGAGGTAACCTGCGTTACTTCTGCCCTCGCGCAGCCGTTAATTTTTTTTGATTTAAGACCTGCTACATAAGCTGGCAATCTAAACAAACCATGTGAATGAGAGCCATCACGCTCTGCATTCACCAGCACGGATGCTAGAATTTTCGCATTATGCTCATCTGCACCGGCCCTTGATAATGTATCAAATGCCAACTGATAAATCTCATCCAATGACATTGCTTGCGTTTGGCTCATTTAAACATCCCCATTTGTAATCCATAACCAGATTTTAACTTTGCATATATTTTGTATCAGGGTCAAATAAGGGCTTTGGAATTAATGAGCCTGATATCATCCGCCCTAAAATTTCTACCTGCCACCCATCAGCCTTTAACAGAGTGGTAAAAACACGTCTTTGATAAAAAAAAACAGCTTCCAGAACTTACATCTGATATCTCCTTGATAAATACTTTCAGATTTGTGTAATTGAAATTTAGCAAGCTGAGGTAAAAATCTGTTTTATCCGCAAGTTAACAGTGATTTTTTTATCTCAGACACAGAAAAATTCAGCTACATAGAAAGAGAGTTTTTAAATTACTTGAACTATGCTATTCTGGCTATTGGTGTTCGCATCTTAATAAAAACAAGAATCAAGTTAAGGCATTTATATGGCGTATAAAATTGATGGTCTTCAATATGCAAACTGGTCTGGAAAAATATTTGAACAGATGCAGCATGGTGGGCTAGACTGCGTGCATGTTACGATAGCCTATCATGAAAATTTCAGAGAAGCGGTGCTTAATCTAGAAAAATGGAATTCGTGGTTTGAGCGTTATCCTGACAGAATAATGCAGGCTCATTATGCAGAAGATATTGCAGAAGCCAAGAGAAACGGAAAAACCGCCATTATATTTGGGTTTCAAACCCCCGCACCAATAGAAGATGATATAGGCCTTGTTGAGATTTGGCATCGTTTGGGTATGCGTATTATGCAGCTTACTTATAATAATCAGTCATTATTGGCGACCGGCTGTTATGAAATAGAGGATAGCGGCATTACGCGAATGGGAAGAGAAGTCATCGCCGAGATGAACCGACTTGGACTGATTATAGATATGAGCCATTCATCACAAAACTCTACCCTGCAAGCAATAGAATACTCGACTAAACCAATTGCGATTACCCATGCAAATCCAAATTTCTGGCATCAAGCTAAACGCAATAAATCAGATATTGTCCTAAAATCACTCTCACATTCTGGCGGTATGCTTGGTTTTTCTATTTATCCACATCACTTAAAAAATGCCAGCAATTGTAGTCTTCAAGAATTTTGTGACATGATTGCTAAAACAGCTGATTTAATGGGGGACACCTCTTCTCTTGGGATTGGCTCAGATCTATGTCAGGATCATCCAGATTCGATTGTGGAGTGGATGCGAAATGGCAGATGGACTAAAACCCTTGATTATGGGGAAGGTTCATCTCAAAATGCGGGCTTTCCTGAACAACCTGACTGGTTCATGAATAACTCAGATTTTCCTAATTTGGAAAAAGGTCTTTTGAAGACTGGCTTTTCGCAGACCGAAATTGATGGCATATTAGGAAATAACTGGTACGAATTTTTTAAAACCTCGTTTGGACGCTAGAAATGAAAATGCCCAAAACATCTGATACTAAAGCATTTGATGCCAAAGAATCTAATTATTGCCAACTAACAGATAATTTATTAACACAGCTAAGACCAGCTGACAGTGTTATGAAGCTTGCACGGCTTGGCAGTTTTTTCCCCACACGTCTATCTTTCATGAGGGTGCTATTGCGCCAGTTAGCAAAAGAAGGTTCCTCAATCACACCGTCAGTATGGTCAATTGATAAAGAGGGATTTGGCAGAGCTGTGTTAACAATCAGCTTATATCATCAACATTATTCACTTATTGCATTTACCCAGCCCTTATCTGATGAAAACCGAACTGACCGTGTAATTGCCGAGGCATGGGATAGCACTTATGTTTTGTTTGATGGCATCCCTTCAATTGAGGATTTAGACCGGCTTGAGAAGCAGGTTCCCCATCAAGAAGCCGGCAGATATTCAGACAAAGAGCTGGTATTGAGTAGAGCCAATAAGTCCGTCAGGCTGTTTGGGCACGTTGTTGATAGGCTGGCACAAGGAATACAGCCTGATTTTGAACATGTTAAATCCATTGGCTATCTCATGCGAACGACTGCTGTATATGGAAATGGCAAATTTGGTATATCTGATAGATCAAAAATAGCATCCAGAGGCGGCCTTTCTGGACCGTTCCAGATTGAGATGCTGGCTGTTTATCTTATTCGTGAATTCACCCACAAATTGGTTGAGCATATTGCACACCACAAATCACCAAAAACAGCTATTCTGCTTGATGCTAAACTCAAACGTTATTTAGGTATTGGTAATTCAACAGGCCTTGGTATGGCACCGTTCCTAATAAGTCACCCAGTATTATTTAATAATTGGATATTGGCTAGAGAGACAGCAATTGCTCAAATGCGCGCAAAGGCAAGTCTAAGCGTGGCTCAGCAACAGAAATTATCATCATTATATATTCGCGCAGACGCACATCTTAGCCAATGGCAAACAGCAGATACTATTCAATCCCATCGGATATCTATCCTTCGCGGTGAATGGGAACAGCTAGCTGCTCAAATCGACCTGCTGAAAAAGCGGCCCTTCCCGCTGGATAAACTTATTAAATCAACCAGCTTACTCTCTCTTGAAACTCAAGAGCTAATGATAGCATTAGTCCTGGAAATTGGCGGAGAGGAGATTGATGATTTATCTCATTGTATGGATAGTGATATCGCGCCGCGTCTTCGCCCAGATATGAGCCTGAAAGCGCTAAAAAACATATTATATAATCAGTTCCAATGGGCGCTATCAATTGATTTCTCCAACCCAGATGAGAATTATCAATTTTGGTATACTTCGGCAGCTAAGCTGGAGCCAAGGCTTGGCGTACGCTTGGCAGAAGAAGGTGCCGAGAAAGAACAACCGCTTGATATTGCTAAAAGAGTTCAAAAAGTTGAATGCGCATTAAGAGACTGTAATGACGATGAAATTACAGCTTTTTTCGTTCTTAAGAATCCTGAATTTCGATATATTATTAGAAGAATTCAAACAGCATCATGGGCACCTTACAGTGAAATACAGGATAATTTAATTGGCAAAGATTGTCGCCCTATTGATATGCTGCGATGCAAATTATCCTTTTTCGGCGCTGCTAAATTCGATCCGAAATCTGATAGATGGACCCGTATAACGTTATATCAGGGGGCACCCACAGCTTCTGAATTAAATGATTCAAATGCTGATGATTGGTGGCTTCCTGTACTTCAATAAATATGCATCGCTCATTTTCTGAAACAAAGTTTTTATGTTATAAGGCATGTATTGGTAGCGGCATTGATGTTGGCAGAGCGCAAGATATTTCAGCTGCTGCAACCCTTATAGGAGCATATGAGAAAAGCTTTTTTGCCCGTTTTCCGGCATTAATCACAGCGCCTGTAAACCATCTTCGCCTTGCAGAAAATACCGCTTCAAAGATAGCCCAGTTTGAAAATATATCCGCTGCTCAAAACGGATCTTTTCTTGCAGATTGTCTGCAATCAAAATTATATACACAAATACAGATAAGACTGTTAGATAACGCAATGCTGCTAGCTGGTATGTGTCTTCATCTAGCACCAGAGCTTCATCTGACATTAACCATTAATAATAAATTAGCGGCACAGTTTTTTGAAAATAGGCTATTTGCAGTTACGGCTTGGCTTATGTCTGATAATGCTGAATTTGTTACATTGGAAATTTCAGATAATACTATACCTGAATTGGCTGAGCTGGCGCCCTCACACGCATTATATATCGGGGATGAAACTTGGGAAGAAATCGAATATCTGGCGGCACGTACCTATGTTGCTGAAAATGAACAATCACGTATTGCAGGCGCAGGTGCAGGATTAACTGATAATGACTAAAATCCTTTTGTTAACATTTCATAAGCACTTTTTTATGGAACGGAGCGTTGAATGAATTTTGGAATATTAGGGGATGCAAAGATTTCACGTAATCAATTAATTCCAGCACTGCACCAAGCTGGGTGTTCGTTTGTGCATCTTGGCACACGCAACCCGCAAACCCTTACTGATGGGTTTTATGATAAATCTGTAAAGGTAGGCCGATATGAGGATGTGCTTGCAGATACTGACGTAGAGGCAGTATATATCCCGCTTCCCAATCACTTGCATGCAAAATGGAGTATCGACGCGTTAAACGCTGGCAAACATGTTCTTTGTGAGAAGCCAATGGCATTATCCTTATCTGAAATTGATGCTGTTGAAGAAGCTGCAATGGCTAATAATCGTTATTTCTATGAAGCTTTTATGGTGCGCTCTCATCCGCAATGGAACTGGCTAAAAAAGATTGATATAGGAACTGCCATGCATATATCTGCAACATTTTCCTATCCACCAAGAGCTGAGGGAAATGTTAGAAACTATGCCTATATGGGAGGCGGACCTGTATTAGATATTGCTGGTTATACTCTACTTGCAGGCATGATGATTTTTGAAAGCAAGCCACAATTATTATTCTGTGATATGCCAATGGAGCCGCATCTTGATGTTGAGAAAACAATGAATGCACTTCTTGATTTTGGCGAAGGCAGACGTCTTTCAATGCAGGTTTCAAGCGCGATGGCATTATCACAAACTGTTCACCTCACCAGCAATAACGGCTGGGCGCGACTTGATACGCCTTTTAACCCAGACGAGATTGCAACTGCAAGCTGGGCTTTAGGAGAGCTTGGAGAGGGCACAAAACTAGCGTTTGAGCCTTGCAATCAATATGCGCTCATGTTGAATGAGTTTATTACTTCTTGCCAAAACCAAACCAAACCAAATTTCACCACTAGCAAGCAGATTTGCGCCCTTCTGCAAGAGCTCCTAACCACTCGCACTTGAAATAAGGCGCAATATTCTAGCCTTATTCAGCTGCTATTTTTTCAGAATCAACAAGTTCAAGGATATATTCTGGTGTTACGGGATATTGTGCAATATAAGCATCGAACGGTGTTAATGCATCTTCAATAGCATTTATCATCGCTCCAATTGCAGGGATGGTTCCGCCTTCTCCAGCACCTTTTAGCCCCATCGGGTTTGCTGGTGATGGTGTCTCAATATGCGCAACATGAATTTCTGGCATCTCCGAGGCTAATGGCAATAGATAATCCCCATAATTAGTGGTCATCGGGTTGCCTGCATCATCATATACCATCTGCTCAAACATCGCGTTTCCAATGCCATGCACAACACCGCCAATAATCTGACCATCGACGATCATTGGATTTAGTATCCTGCCACAATCATGAACTACATAATAATCAAGGATTTTAATACCGCCTGTTACAATATCAACTTCGACCTTTGCGATATTTGCACCACTAGAGTGAGGCATATAGTCTGATGAAAGATAAGACACAGCTTCTAGACCTGCGCTATCAAATCCATCGGGAAGTTTACCTGCAACCGCTGGTGATAATTGTAATGCAAGGTCGGCAAGTGTTATAAATTGGTTTGAATCAGAGCGAACTCGCACTGCACCATCTGATAACTCTAACGTATCTTCATTCTTATCAAGAAGGATAGAGGCGAGTTTTAATGCCTTTTTCTTTACCTGACTTGAGGCATCATTTGCAGACAGGCCAACATTCACACCTGTTCTGCTTCCAATAGCGCCAATTCCATGTGGAAATTTGCCTGTATCCCCTGACTCTACTCTAATTTTGTTGATTTCGATATCAAGCTCTTCTGCTATGACTTGCGCAATTACGGTTGCATGCCCCTGCCCTTGGCTTGCAGCGCCTGTTGAGGCTATCACATTGCCAGTAACATCAACGCGCACATTCACCCCTTCATAAGGCCCCATCCCCGTATCTTCAATAAAGCAAGCAAGCCCGATGCCGAGGTATTTCCCATTTGCTCTTGCTTGTTTTTGCTCTTGACGAAAATTATCATAATCCGCCATTTCCTTAACCATTGCCAGCATACCTGTATAGTCACCACTATCATAAGTCATCATAGAGCCGTTTCTATGCTTGGAGCCTGGCTGATACGGAAAATCTTCATTCTTTACCAAATTAATATGTCTCATATCGGCAGGGTCAATGGATAAGTGGCGCGCAACAGCGTCGATCACTCTGTCCATTGCATATGCTGCATTTGGCCTGCCTGCTCCGCGAACAGGACTGGTGGATACCGTATTTGTGTAGACAGTATTCAAGGTAACATGAAGGTTCTTTATTTTATACGGCCCAGGCAATGGCATAAGCGTAGTAGCCGATAGCAGCAAACCATAATTTAAGAAAGCGCCACTATCATGTGTAACATGTCCTTTTATCGCGGTAATTTCTCCTGTTTTTTTAAAACCAACCTCCAGCTCCCAAATCTGGTCTCTTTGCTGATTAGTTGCTGTAAAATGTTCTCTTCTATCTTCCGTCCACTTTACGGGCCGGCGTAGCTCCTTGGTTGCAATGGCGATTAACGCTTCTTCTGGATAATAGCCAGCCTTTGGGCCAAAACCGCCTCCAACATCGGGGGCTATCACCCTGATTGAGCTTTCAGGACAATCTAGCTGTCTTGAGACCATTCTGCGAACAAGATAGGGACATTGAGTAGATGAATATAGCGTCAACTCACCTAATTGCTGTTGCCAGTCCCCAAGCACCCCTCTGCATTCCATTGCATGGCATCCGCCGCGATGTTGTTTGAATTTTAACTTAAGCGTATCATCGCATTCAGAAAAAGCGGCCTCAACATCACCAAACTTGGTTTCAATTGAAGCAGCAATATTGTCTTTTAAATGACTATGGGCAAGTGGCCCTTCTGGCTTAGCAGCCTCAACCACATCAACGGCTACGCTAAGTGCTGTGTAATCCACTTGTATAAGCTCGCATGCATCTTCAGCAATATGCCTAGAGCTTGCAACAACCATCGCAATCGCTTGGCCAACATGAGCGACTTCTTCACTAGCGAGGAGATCTGGACAAACACTTTGTTTGATAATGGGGGCTGGGTATGTTTCTAATTGTGTTTTGCTTACAAGAGACGATGGCAACGTATCATAGGTAAGAACTGCATACACCCCTGGAAGCCCCTTAGCTGCTGATATATCTGTAATTTTGATTTTGGCATGCGCCATAGAAGAGCGCAGGAACGCCGCATATGCCATACCGGGGAGTTGAATATCATCTACATATTTGCCATCACCGCGGATTAAATGTTCATCCTCAACCCGTTGCACCCTTGCACCAATTTGTCTTACACCCATCTTCTTAAATCCTATCTTTTAGCTAGCTTCTCAGCTGCTTCCATCGCAGCTGATACAATTCCCTGATATCCTGTACAACGGCAAATATTGCCTGAAATAGCTTCTCTTATTTCGGTTTCGCTTCGGTTAGGGTTTTCAGATAAAAATGCGTGGAGTGAGGTAATCATCCCTGCTGTGCAAAAACCGCATTGCAAGGCGTGATTATTACGAAAAGCTTCTTGCAAAGGATGAAGTGTTCCATCTGCTTCTGCAATTCCTTCTATGGTTGTTACTTCACAATTATCTGCCTGCACAGCAAGCATCAAACAAGAACGCACCGCATCTCCATCAACGATAACAGTGCAAGCCCCACAAACACCATGTTCGCATCCAAGATGGGTCCCGGTAAGACCCGCTGACTGGCGCAAGAAATCTCCCAAATGAGTCCGTGATTCAACCTTGCCTGACACAACTTTGCCATTTACATGCATCTGAACTTCATGTTCTTGCATCTTTATGTCTCCCTTTTTACACAGATTATGATCTGCCTGCTGCTTGCTCTACTGCGCGTATCAGCAATCCCCTTAGTAATCTGCGTCTATAAGCGCCTGTAACAAGACTATCATCCAAGTAATTTATTTTGCTTAATGGCTTAAGAACCTGCATTTTTATATCATCAATATCATACTTTATCGCTCGCAATACATCTTCGCATTCCGTGAATCGACGAGGCACATCCTCAACACCACCAATAGAAATTGCTATATCTTCGATAATATTATTATCTATTTTTATCAAACATCCTGCAGCGGCAATGGCAAAATCCCCATGCCTTCTTGCAAATTCCTGAAAACCATATCCATGGGAACCCTGCCATGGCTTTATTATTATTTTGGTAAGTAATTCATCATGACTAATAGAGGGCATCATATAAGCAAGCGCCCATTCTTGCATTGGTATGGAGCGTATTCCTGAAGCTGAAGCAACCTGCAACTCGGCATCATATAAAAGCGCAACCATCGGCAATTCAGCTGCAGGATCTAAATGACACAAACTTCCGCCAATTGTACCACGCGACTGAGTTTGAAAATGACCAACCCATGTCAAAGCTTCCTGCATAATTGGCAAATGCTGTCTTATTGTCGGGTCTTTCGCTAGTGTTTTTTGGCGTGTTAATGCCCCTATCTCTAGTTTATCCGTTACGCTAATTCTTGCTAGCTCATCTATTCCATTTACATCAATTATCGTCTCTGGCTGAACAAATCGCATATTCAGCATCGGCATTAATGACTGGCCCCCTGCAAGCACTTTTGCGTCTTCCTCATTTTGCAATAATCCAAGCGCATCTTCGAGAGAATTTGGCTTATAATATGTAAAAGCAGATGCCTTCATTATTTTTCCTTATGTCCAATGGTAACCAATGTTAGCCTTTTAATGTTAACTTTATCGATAATTTTGTCTATTGATTTTTTCAAATCGCGACAAAATTATTTCCGATGTAGGTTAGTTTTTCACAGTTTAAATAAAAATAGGTCTCTTATTTTAAATAATTTCTACATAGAGAAATTATCATCCGACAAATTCAACCCCAATTTAGGAAACAATTTAGAGATAATATTTGACTAAGCCCACACTATGGCCGAAAATTCAAATATATGTTTTTACGACTTTTACTAAGGGTAAGCTAACATTACTATGCAGCAACATCCGCTCCGGCGCGCCTTATCAAATGAGTTACATACCCCCCCTTCTTCGGCTATGACGGCACAGGCAGGTTAATTCGTTATATTTTTCTATTTGAAGGAAATGACAGCTCCATACTTGCCCATATAAATTGCTGGCTTAAGATTGTTCTGTCACTATCATTGAAAATAGTGAGAAATTTAGACGCGAAGTCTTAGAGCATTTTATTCTCAGGATAGAGCGTCATACAGAATTTGTTACGATTACATTTATTGTAAATGATAATACGGGAAACATGGGACTACCTGTTTTCGCGTTTAACAAAGATGTTGCATCGTTCCTTCCCTTTGAAATAATAAATACAATTCCAGTACCGGTATTCCACGCAATATGGCTTGAAATTGGTGATTTTGAGGGAGATTCGATTACATCAGATGCAATATACGAGTTGCTAGCAGTTGATAATTCAGGCTCTTCCCAGATTTATGAGAGGGCTGGGCAACTTCATTTTAGCTTTGATATAGATAATACGGGTTTTTCCCGAGTTATATTTCTAAATAACAGTCTTAATCCTGATTTGGTTGGCAGATCAATTTTGAGGTTGTGAAAACTAGAAACATACCAGATTTTAACGATTTTTAGGATACCCAATGTCAAAAGCCGAATGAGCGAACTCTCAGCTATGGAAAAAGAGCTTCAAGAGCTAATTCAAAATTTAAGTTGGCAAATTGACGTTGAATCAAACGATGTAGATGCCCTTCTTCCAAGATTATCAAAAATAGCCGCGCGCATAGAAGAGATGTCGGCTGTAACCTCTTACAGGCTATCAGCAACAAAAGCATATCAGGAAATCTTTTTCGCGCGGGTATCTGGTCTTAATATGTATCGTCTTGATGGATTTCAGAGTATACTTGGTTTTTTAAATAGACGAATGCTTCCTGCTATGCAGACTTGCATTGCTTTTGGTGAGAGACTAATTTCAGTCTCAGAACGTGTAGCTCATGCTGGCTCACTTTTGTGTGCTTAAACGGAAACCATGATACAAAATCAAAATACCGCTTTGCTTGCCTCTATGGATAAGAGGCATCAACACAGCTAAGACTGCAACAGACTGTTGAGGGGTTGTTTGCAATTGCAGGTGCCTATTATGGGGTCAGACTTGTCGAGTATATTGCAACTACAATACCCAGTCAGTATCTACCATTAGCAGTACCGCAGATAAAAGCGTTATCTGTTCCTATTGTTGCATTTATTATCTACACAATTATTAACCAAGCAACACGTAAGAAGCATCGCTCTATATCCAAAAAAAATAAGGGGATAATTAATGTGTTGGCTAAATCGGCCTTTGTGAGATAGAGGCTGGGATTTTCTTGTTTGCTTCTCTTACAAATATAAAAAACCCACTGCCAATAATGACAGTAGCGCCAACCATTACATGAAGCTCAACCTTCTCAGCGAAAAATAACCATCCCAGAAATGACCCCGATATGATTTGGGAATATTGCATCGGGGCAACAAGTACTGCTTTAGAAATTCGGTATGCAAAGATAATAAGAGACATAGCTATCCCCGAAAACACAGCTACCAGAAATGATAGTCCTAGATGCTCTATCGGCATTGGCTCATACATAAATACGGATATAAAGCCCATTATAAACACATTTCCAATTAATGGATAAACAAGCACTAATGCCACCTGCTCCTTATCCCCGAGTTTGCGTAGCAAAATTGAATTAAAGGCAATGCCAAATGCAGCGATTAGCGCCCCTAAATGCCCAAAATGAGGAACAGATAAAGTAGGTTGCAAAACAACTAACACACCGCAAAACCCAAAAAGAACTGCTAGCCATCTACGCCATCCAACTGGCTCGCCTAGAATAGGCGCTGAAAGCGCCGTAATTAGAATGGGCGCTGAGAAAAGCAATGCATATAGCTCTGTCAACGGTATTGAAGATATTGCAAAAAAAACACTTACAGAGGTGAGTGTCATCGCGATTACGCGCATAATCATTAATTTTGGAAAAATAGGCTTAAACGATGTGATGTCTGAGAAAAAAGGAAGGATTGAAAGCGCTAATGGTATTGCCATTAATGAGGCAATAAAAACAATCTGAAAAGGTAGATAATGTACAGATAGAAGCTTAACAAAAACATCATGTATCGCTAACAGACTAAATGCTATAAGCCCAAAAAGCGATCCTGCATATTTACTCATAAACCGCCCTTTAAATGCTGACTGACCTGCAAATCATAAACTATAGGTAAGTTTTTTAGTCAATCACTAACAAGATATTATAAGGTGCCTCTATTCTGCTATATATGATTTCTAATTTAGGGTATACTTCCACCTTTTATTACTGAAAAAGCGAACAGAATGACAGAGATTGCCAAAGGTGTCCTATTCTCCACCCTCACCGTTATTTTAAGTGTGGTAACAAGTATGCTAGTTAAAATATTGGCTCAAGATGATATAGCCATTATTCATATTCTGATATCCCGCTTTTGGTTCTCTCTTCCTATTTTATTTGTTTTTGCCTTCGCAATTCATCAATACCGCCTATTTTTCATCAATAATAAATTAACAATGAGCCTTAGAGTTGTTTTGGGCTTAACTGGAATAAGCCTTTGGTTTCTTGCAATTCAGAATATGTCTCTTGGCTTAGCTACTGCACTATTTCAAAGCTCAATTATATTTGTGACACTTGCTTCCCCAGTATTTTTAAACGAAAGAATAGGTATTTATCGCTGGTCAGCTGTTATCTTAGGAATGGTAGGCGTATTAATTATTACTAATCCGTTTTCCAGCTCGGTTAGTTATGGGGTCATATTTGGCATTGCTGCTGCACTTACAGGTGCTGCTTTGTCAATTATATTAAGAAAGCTTGGAAAATCAGATTCTCCTGTTTCGGTTACCTTAGTGCATAATTGTGCTGGCTCTATTATCGTTGCATTAGTAGGTACAACTATTTTTCCAATTCCAATTAATTTTTTACACAACGCAGATATTTGGATTTTATTGTTAGTGCTCGGGGTAATTGCATCTTTCCTTCAACTATCAGTCACTCTTGCTTATCGGCATGCAGACGCTGTTGTTGTAACAACGCTTAGATACTTGCAACTCCCTGTCGCTGGCATAGCTGGATATTTTTACTTTGCCGAAATACCAACGGTCTTTGAACTTATTGGCGCTTCTGCTATTTTTCTGAGCTGTCTTGTAATTGTTTGGCGCGAATTTCTTCGTAAAACAAAAACTGTACCTGAAGAAGCAAAACTTACAACATAACTAAGCCATGCGATTTAGGGGCTCCCTAATATTGAATATAGGTTGCTTTTACTTGGCTGTAGCTTTCAAGAGCAAAAACCGAGGATTCTCTACCAAAACCAGATTGCTTGACACCTCCAAAAGGCCAGTCAGGGGGAATTAGGTTGTAACTATTTATCCAAATATTACCAGCATCAAGCTTATCTGCAACACGGTGCGCCCGTGATAGATCAGAAGTCATTATTCCTGCCCCTAACCCAAATGGGGTGTTATTCGCCCTCTCAATAACCTCTTCCTCACCCCTAAAACTTAATACTGCCATAACAGGCCCAAAAATCTCTTCCTTTACAATTCGCATATCATCTTTGCAATCT